>NZ_JARVCN010000381.1:0-2847 GCF_038442745.1 Crocosphaera sp. Alani8 | reverse complement strand
TTGTACCTAAAGTTGAAAATTGTAACCAAATCTTGTTCTCAGTCCTGACACTTTTTTATTAACCGCTACAGATACTAATGGGAATAAGTTGACTTTCTCTGAAAGTGGGATAATTAGTGATACAGGAGTAGAGGTTAAATTTTTAAGAGATGCCAAAGGAAGGATTACATCAATTGTTGACCCATCCGATAATATTATTCAGTATGAATATGATGTGAATGGGGATTTAATTAAGGTTATTGATAGGGAAGAAAATGAAACTAAGTTTGATTATAGTGAGGAAAGGGAACATTATTTAGAGACAATAATTGACCCGTTGAATAGAGAAGCAGTGAGGACAGAATATGATGAAAATGGACGATTGAAAAGGATTATCGATGTAGATGGCGACCCCACTGAATTTATTTATGACCCTGACAATGATATTCAAATCACTAAAGATGCCTTTGGTAATCAAACTATCCATGAATACGACCAACGGGGTAATGTTATTCGAGAACTTAATGCTTTAGGACACGAAACCTTACTCGAATACGATGATAATAACAACGTTATCAAAGTCACCGATGCTAATGGAAATATCATCGAATATACCTATGATAGTCGTGGCAATGTTCTTTCTCGTACTGCTTTACATGACCCCAGTAATTCTAATCCTGAAATCACTCGTTATACCTACAATAAATATAATCAAAATACAGCCGTTATTTTACCCACAGGAGCAATATTTAATCAAAATTATGACAGTCGAGGAAACTTACTTTCCCTAACCGATGGAGAAGGAAATATTATTCAAGCATTTACCTATGATTATCAGGGAAATGTTACCTCAGAAAGTGACCCCACCGGAACAAGTTATTATAGTGATTTTGATGCTTTTGGTAATGCTAGAACCGTTAAAGATAGTTTAGGCAATATTATTACGTCTACCTATGATAATAATGGTCGCATTATTACCATGACCGATGATGAAGGCATTTCAACCTTTACCTATGATAAATCAGGACGAGAAATTAAAGCTGATTATGGGGATGGAATCTATGTAGAATATGGTTACGAAGGTGCAGGAAGTGATTGGACGGTATTGGATGCACCTACCATTGGTCAAATTGAACGGAAATTTACTGAAGATGGTAAGTTAGGAGGGTGGGTAACACCAGCAGGAGAAGACCTCACCTTCACCTACGATGAAGCAGGACGCTTAAAAACAGAAATTACCCCTGATAGTACAACGACCTACGAATACGACGCTTTAGGACGGGTTACGCGAGTCATTGACCAAGCAACAGGGTTTATTACTCAATCTCATTATGACACTTTAGTAGGAGAAGACCCAGACCCAGGTATTGCTGATAACCTTATTGGTCAATTAACAGGTCGTACCCTTATTATTGATGAAAATACCAGTTATACCACCAGTTACACCTATTATGCTGACGGTAAAACTAAATCTATGACCGATAGCAATGGTAACACTTGGTTTTATGAATATACTATCAATACTAGCACTGTCATTGATCCATTAGGAAGACGAACCACCAATGTTCAAACAGATCAATATTTACCCTCAGAAACCATTTATGCAGATGGAACAAAAACCACTGTTGAATATCTCTATCAAAATAATCTTTTAGAGGGGTCAGATTATCCCACCATTGTAACTGATAGGGGAGGCAGAGATCGCCACTTTAATTATGATGAGAGTGGTCGTTTAATTTCAGCGACAGACTTAGGAGATACAACCTATACTTACACTTATGAAGATTATGGATTAGCTTCTATTAATAGTCCCACCAATGAAACTATTTTATCCTACAGTTATGATGATGAGGGTAATTTACAGAGGGCAAATTATGCTGATGGTGGGGTCAAAGAATTTGTTTATGATGAGAATAATCAGCTATCTCAAGTCACTTTACCTACTGGAGTTATTATTACTTATGAATATAACGAATTAGGAGAAGAAATTAGACGAACTTCTACATTAGAAGGAGAAGTATTAACCCAATGGAATGCCAATCAAGACTTATTAAGTATTACTGATAATACAGGAACAACCACTTATGATTACGATGAGAATACAGGACAATTAGAAGCCATTGATTATAGTAATGGTCAACGCATTGAATATGAATATGATCCACTGGGAAGAACCACATCAGTAACGGTTAAAGAAACACCAACCAGTGAAGGTTATATCACTTATTATGAATATGATAGTTTAGGAAACTTAACCAAGGTTACTGATCCAAATGGGGGAGAAACTGTCATGATTTATGATAGTATTAATCGTTTAACAGAACGGAATTTACCCAATGGTATTAAAACCACTTATCGTTATCAAGAAAATACCGATTGGATAGAAAAGATAACCCATACTTCAGTAGAAGGAGAGGTATTAGCATCTATTGAATATGTGAGAGAAGGAACAGGAGAACCTGTTAAAATTATCCGTGAAGATGGGTCTTATGTAGAATTAGATTATGATGAGTCTTTAAGGGTGATAAAAGAGAGTTACTATGATACTAATGGAACTTTAATTGATGAAACTGAATACGATTATGATGCTGATGGTAATCGTTTAGAAGTAAGTCATGGGGATGCTGAAGGGACTTATTACTATGATAATATTCATCAGTTAACAGAAATTATGACTGAGACAGGAAGCGAAACCTATACCTATGATGAAGGGGGAAGAATTAAGAGTATTACGAGGGATGGAGAAACTTGGAACTTAGAGTATAATAGTATGGATTTAATTACGAAGATTACGAATAGTAACGGAGACGTATTAATTCAGAAATGTTGAATGTTAGAAAAAAGCCTGGAAAAAATCTGTTTAAAATG
>NZ_JARVCN010000380.1:0-2864 GCF_038442745.1 Crocosphaera sp. Alani8 | reverse complement strand
AGTCTAGATTTACTATTCTTTCATTTTCTCACACCTCATTCCTGATTGCTATAGCAAACGTTTAGCCTGGTTTTTTAGTTTATCTAAGAACCATTGGTCTTTAAAACCCAAAGAACAAACTATCTCTAAAAAAGGTGTTTGGAGTCAAGGCCGTCCCATTGCCCTCAAACGATTAGCTAGAGGTCTTGCTGCTTTAGATTATCTCACACCTCAAGATTTAAAAGCCTGTACTCAAATCACCGTTGATGAATATGGTTATTATGATGAACCAGAGTTTTCTTTCCATGAAAACACTCTTCTTGAACTCATTGGACATCCTTTAATTTTTTGGGAGGATTCTCCTAAAACCAAAGTTGAATTGGTTGAAACCACTCCTGAATTATTAGTTAAAAAGAATCAAAAAAAGGAAATTACTCTCAAACTTTCTCCCCCTCTTTATCAGACTGATTCTCCTCTCATTTGGCAAGAAACTTTTAATTTAGTTAAAGTCTTAGTTATCACCCCTGACTATCAACAACTTGCCAAAATCTTTGGTAAAAAAAATCAATTAAAAGTTCCTATTTCGGCTCAACAACAGGTTTTAGCTGCCATTAATACTATCTCTAGTTTATTAACGGTTCATTCTGATATTGGAGGTGATATTGCTGATGCTATTGAGGTCATTGCTCAACCTCTTCCTCATCTTCAATTATTACCGAATGATGAGGGGTTAAGTGCGAGAGTGGTTGTCTGTCCTTTTGAAAAAGGTCATTCTTTTTATCATCCTGCTACTGGTGGTGCAACTGTTATTACTGAAATTGATGGTCAGCGTTATCAGACCACTCGTGATCTCCAACAAGAAAAGGATTTATTTGACGCTCTCATTGTTGATTGTCCCCTTCTTGCTTCTGGTGATCCGGCTTCGGGTAGATGGGATTTTGATGACCCTGAACTTTGTTTAGAATTACTTCTACAATTACAGGATTTGGAGGGTCAAGTTATTATTGAATGGCCTGAAGGGGAAACTCTTAAGGTTACTAAACCGGCTGGTTTTTCTCATCTTCACCTTAATCTTAATTCTCAACAAGATTGGTTTGAGGTGTCCGGTCAATTACAGTTAGATGAATCTTTGGTTTTTGATTTACAACAATTGCTGACCTTATTAGAACAAAGTCCAGGTCGTTTTCTACCTTTAGGTCACGGACAGTTTTTGGCTTTAACTGATTCTTTTCGTCAACGCTTAGAAGATTTCCGTCTTTTTTCTCAACCTCATAAACAGGCTCGTCAGCTTCATCCTCTGTCTACCTTAGCTTTGCAAGATTTTTTCTCTGAGGTCGAGGATTTAACAGTTGACCAACAATGGCACGAACATTGTCAAAAAATTCAAGAAATGCACGAATTTACTCCTCAGCTTCCTAGTACCTTTCAAGGGGATTTACGAGATTATCAATTAGAAGGGTTCCATTGGTTAGCTCGTCTCTCTCATTGGGGCGTAGGGGCTTGTTTGGCTGATGATATGGGCTTGGGTAAAACCATTCAGGCTTTGGCGGCTATTCTCACTCGTGCTAGTGATGGACCCACTTTAATTGTTGCTCCGACTTCTGTTTGTTTCAATTGGATTGATGAATCTACTAAATTTTCTCCTACTCTTAACCCCATTTTATTTGGCAGTGGTAATCGTCAGGAAATTTTAGATAATTTACAATCTTTTGATTTATTAATTTGCAGTTATGGTTTATTACAACAGGAATCAGTAGCTGCTATGTTGGCTGAGGTTTCTTGGCAAACTATTGTTTTAGATGAGGCTCAATTTATTAAGAATATGACCACTAAACGCTCTCAGGCTGCCATGAAGTTACAGGGTCAGTTTAAGTTGATTACCACAGGCACTCCTCTGGAAAATCATTTAGGAGAGTTATGGAATTTATTCCGCTTTATTAATCCTGGTTTGTTGGGTTCTTGGAAACAGTTTAATGACCGTTTTATTGCTCCTATCGAATCAGATTCATATAAAATTCTTCATCAACAATTGAAACGCTTGATTCAACCTTTTATTTTACGCCGTACTAAAACTCAGGTTTTATCTGAATTACCTCCTCGTACTGAAATGCTCTTATCCGTTGAGTTAAGTAATGAAGAAATGGCTCTCTATGAGGCTTTACGTCGTGATTCCCTAGAAAAATTAAGCGAGAATGATGACAGTGGCGGACAAAAACATTTACAGGTTTTGGCTGCTTTGATGAAGTTACGCCGTTGTTGTTGTCATCCTAGTTTAATTCTTGATGATGCTTCTTTAAAGGGTTCTAAGTTACAGTTGTTTCAAGATATCCTTGAGGAGTTACTTGATAACCGTCATAAGGCTTTGGTTTTTAGTCAATTTGTTGACCATCTACAAATTGTTAAATCTCATCTTGATCAACAACACATTAGTTATCAATATCTCGATGGTAGCACCTCTAAAAAAGAACGACAACGACGGGTTAAGGCTTTTCAGTCTGGTGATGGTGATGTCTTTTTAATCAGTTTAAAGGCGGGCGGAACCGGCTTAAATTTGACCGCTGCTGATTATGTCATTCATTTAGATCCTTGGTGGAATCCTGCTGTTGAAGATCAGGCTACCGATCGCGCCTACCGCATCGGTCAACAACGTCCTGTTACTGTTTATCGCTTGGTGGCTAAAGACACTATCGAAGAAAAAATTGTTCAACTTCATCATCGTAAACGGGATTTAGCTGATTCTCTTCTTTCGGGTACTGACGTTTCTGCTAAACTCTCCACTTCTGAATTGTTGGATTTGATGAAATAGCTCTGCTCTTTTTTTATACGTTTATAGATATAGCAATCAGGAATGAGGTGTGAGAAAATGAAAGAATAGTAAATCTAGA
>NZ_JARVCN010000379.1:0-25325 GCF_038442745.1 Crocosphaera sp. Alani8 | reverse complement strand
TCCCCAGTCGCTTTCACCGAATTCCGGTCGATGCGACATTTTTGCGTCGCTCCCCCTCTATCTTTAGAAGAAGTAGCTAGACGAATTTCATGTGACCGCAGAACACTGAATCGTCATTTTCCAGATTTATGTCGTCAAATCTCTTCTCGTTATTTAAGTTTTCGACAAACATCTTTCCAAAATACGATTAAGCATTGTTGTAATGAGGTTGAGGAGGCTGTAATCATTCTCTACCAACAAGGAATTTATCCCACTGAAGTCCTTGTTTCTCAGTCAATTTCTCGTCCTGGTTATCTTAGGTACAAAAGAGTCAGAAAAGCCTTTCAAGAAGCTAGGGAGCGTTTATATGGTTCTCGATTATAATTGAAGGGAAGCACATTATTTCCGAAGTTAATTGGAAGTATATTGTTTCAGTCACCGAAATAATATACTTCCAATGATATTCTAAAAGGCTTATCCTCACTTACTATGGAGAGTAGCGGACTTGAACCGCTGACATCCTGCTTGCAAAGCAGGCGCTCTACCAACTGAGCTAACCCCCCAAATGGGTTCTTTTCTGCTTTTTTGCACTTAAGTTGTAAGCACTCTTACAATTATACACAGAAATATCTAAAATAAGCAAGGGATTCAAATAATTTTTCCTCTTTAGACTCATAGACCAACAGACTTGACAACTATGACTTACACTATTGCTAGTTTCTACAAGTTTTTTCCGTTTCCTGATTGTACTGACAAACAACCCTTACTCTTTGAGTGTTGCCACAATTATCATATTAAAGGAACTATCTTATTGTCCCTCGAAGGAATTAACGGAACTATCGCTGGAAGTTCTGATAATATTCAAGCAATTATTAACTATTTGGTTGCAGACAAACGTTTAGCTGACTTAGATGTTAAATATTCTACTGCTTTTAAAATTCCTTTTGAGAAGATAAAAATACGTCTAAAACAAGAAATTGTGACCCTTGGAAAACCAGACATTAACCCTAATAAGCAGGTGGGAACTTATGTTACTCCTGAAGAATGGAATGACTTAATTAACGATGAAGAGACTATTGTTATTGACACCAGAAATAGTTATGAAGTTGATATCGGTACCTTTAAAGGTGCCATTAATCCTAAAACTCAGTCTTTCCGAGAATTTCCTGATTATGTTAAAGAAAATTTAGATCCCCAAAAACACAAAAAAATAGCGATGTTTTGTACTGGAGGAATACGATGTGAAAAAGCAACTTCTTTATTATTAAACCAGGGATTTGATGAAGTGTATCATCTTAAAGGTGGCATTTTAAAATATTTAGAAAAAATTCCTAAAAAAGAAAGTTTATGGGAGGGAGAATGTTTTGTTTTTGATGAAAGAGTTGCAGTTAAGGATCAACTAGAAACAGGTAGCTATCAAATGTGTTTAGGATGCGGTTATCCTGTATCAGAAATGGATAAAGTGTCTGAAAAATATGAAGAGGGAGTATCTTGTCCTCATTGTTACGATAGTCTAACTCCTAAAAAAATTACCAAACAAAGAGAAAAACAAAGACAACTACGGCAAAAAAACTATCATAAATATGACTGAATCTCGATCTGGTTATACTTTACCTGTGTTTGCTTGTGCATCGGCGATCGCAGCCTTAAGACATTTACAAAATAAAAACAACAATGAGACAGTTTCTCTCAATTTAATAGAATCGAACGAAACGGTAACTATCCCTATTCAACAAGTGGCAAAAGTCAATAAAAATACTGCTTTAGCTATTACTTTAAGTGCTCCAGGGGATAATCTAGATTTAACTAGAAACACTCCAATCTGGGCAACTGTAAAACTTACAGAGAATTACAAAAAAAATGAGGCTCAACAAATTATCATTAAAGGAGGAGAAGGAGTAGGAAAGCAAATTAATTATAATAATCAAGATGCTATTTATTCTTACGCAGATAAATTATTAAGAGCTAATTTAAGTCCGTATTTACAACCAATAGAAAAAATATTAGTAACCATTATTTTACCCGAAGGAAAAAGGTTGGCAAAACGAACATCAAATGAAGCATTTGGAGTCATCGAAGGACTCTCTTTATTAGGAACTTCTGGTATATCGCAACCACTAAGTTCCCCACATCAGTTAAAAAATTATCAACAAGAGTTAAAAGAAAAAGCCAAACAATTCAATAGTTTAGTATTTTGTATAGGAGAAAATGGTTTAGATTTAGCCCAAAAAATAGGATTAAATACTCAACAATTAATTAAAACTGCTAACTGGTTAGGTCCGTTATTGGTAACGGCAGCAATGGAAAAAGTAGAGTCTATATTGTTGTTTGGTTATCATGGAAAATTAATAAAATTGGCAGGAGGTATTTTTCATACTCATAATCATTTAGCCGATGGAAGAATTGAAATATTAATTACTCACAGTGCAAAAGTTGGTTTAAAGACTGAAATTTTGCAGCAACTTCTAGACTGTAAGACTGCAGAAAATGGATTACAGCTTTTGAAAAGAATAGATAGAGAAACCAACCATAACTGGACAGATGAGGTGTACACGTCTTTAGTGAAAACCATTGATAAAAAAACTGAACAGTATATTAGAAAATATGTTGATTTTGATGTTAATATAGGCTCGATAGTTTTTAGCCGAGAGCGCAGTATTATTGCCGCTAGTGAAAATGGAAAATTACTGAAAAAGAAATTAACAACATAATGATAAAACCCTTTTTCCGCAAGCGTATTTTCTAAAAATCCAAAACTATTATCAGGAGTAGAAAAAAATTTTCTTATGATTACAAATTAACTATTTTTTATGTTTCTTGTATAATTAAACGATAAGCTTAATCTCCGTATTCAGAGTTCGGTGTTTGGAATTAAGTTTTTCTTGAAAAGATGATCGCTGTTTGAGACTCCTTAACTCGAGATATTTTCGATAAATTTTCTTTCAGTGAGTAAAGTTGGGTTAGAGGAGTAAAAACGAAACCCAACAAATACATCTAATTTTTATTTTTGATGTGATAACTCTTTAATTAACGAGATAAGATTTCAACAACTTTTTTTTGTAGATCAGAATCTTTTTCGACAATTTTGGCAATTTCATTAAACCGTGAAATTTTTAGACCAGCTTCCTCGACAGCGACTCGTTTTTTCTGGCGATCTTCTTCATTGAGATTTCTCACAGCTTCTAGAGCTTTGTTAAATTGAACTTGTTGCTCCTCAGAGAGATTTCTTTCACTTTCTTCCTGTTTTCCAATTTCCATAAACTCTTCAGGAGACATTCCATTGGATTGAACTGCCTCGATCATTTTTAACCGAGTTTCGTCATCGATCACCCGTAACTCAGAGATCGCCTTAGCAAATTTTTCTAACTCTGGTTGAGAAATTGCCTGAGCGATGACTGTTCCAGAAGAAGAGGGAGTCATAGTCTCTTCTGCTTGAGTAGAAGGAGGAACCAACCCTAAACCACTAATACAGATTACTGCACCAAGGCATCCTTTCAATAATAATTGTTGAAACATCTTGTTATTTTCAAAATAAATTACACTTAGCCATCAGTCTCAATAGATAATTAATCTAGAGTAAATGGTCTTTAGCATCTTAGCAATTATTGGGAGAAACGGATCAAAATGAGTTTAGTGTTAGGAGTTCGGAGTTCTGAGTTGAGTCTTTTGTTAGGAGATAATAGGTGTCTGAGGGTACTGATTTTGGCAAGTCCTGTATAAATCTTTTTATATCGAACTCAAGTCATACTTCTACTGCTATAAAAAATAATTAAAAAAATCCTGACCGATATTATTTCAGTCAGGATATAAAGTATAAATGTCAACGGAAAGCTTTAAGCAAGGGCGGCCTGACGCTCTTTTGCCTCTTTTATGACATCTTCTGCTACATTACCGGGACAAGGAGCATAATGAGAGAACTCCATAGAAAATTGACCGCGACCCGATGTCATGGTTCGTAAATCACCGATATAACCAAACATCTCGCTTAAAGGAACATCTGCCTTAATACGCGCACCCATGGGGGTGGAATTTTGAGACTTGATCATGCCACGACGACGGTTAATATCCCCAATCACATCCCCCATATAATCTTCAGGGGTGAATATGTCCACATTCATGATGGGTTCTAGTATTTGAGGACTGGCCTTGGGGATAGATTGACGGTATCCAGCTTTAGCGGCGATTTCAAAAGCGATCGCAGAGGAGTCAACTGGGTGAAAAGCCCCATCAGTCAAGGTCACTTTGAGGTCAACACAGGGATAACCAGCTAAAACACCCCTGTCTATGCTGCTTTGAAAACCTTTTTGAACAGCAGGCCAAAATTCTCTAGGAACGTTACCTCCAGTTACCTTAGACTCGAACTGGAAGCCAGTACCGGGTTCTCCAGGTTCGATGATGTAGTCAATCTTACCAAATTGACCAGAACCACCAGACTGTTTCTTGTGGGTATAGCTGTCGTTGATAGTTTTGGTAATAGACTCCCGATAAGCAACTTGAGGTTTACCTACTTCAACTTCCACACCATGAGTCCTTTTGAGAATATCTACCTTAATATCCAGGTGTAATTCTCCCATCCCCTTAATGATGGTTTCACCGCTTTCTTGGTCTGTTTCCATGTAGAAAGAGGGGTCTTCTTGCACCATTTTGCTGAGGGCCATGGACATTTTTTCGTTGTCCCCTTTCTTCTTAGGTGTCACAGAAACAGAAATAACTGGATCGGGGAACACCATTGGTTCTAGGGTAGCAGGGGCAGTTGGATCGCAAAGGGTATGTCCAGTTTGTACAGTTTTCATGCCCACAATGGCCACAATATCACCTGCTTGGGCAGTTTCTATTTCTTCACGGGAATCGGCGTGCATTTCCACCAAACGGGAGATACGTTCTTTTTTGCCAGTAGCGTTGTTAAGCACCGTATCCCCTTTAGAGATAGTTCCAGAGTAGATACGGGTAAAAGTTAAGGCTCCAAAGCGATCGTCCATAATCTTAAAAGCCAGGGCCCGTAAGGGTTTTTCGGGGTCAACATAGGCAAAAGCCCCTTCGATTTTATTCCCTTCTTCGTCCATTTCTGGTTGAGGAGGAACCTCTTTAGGGTTGGGGAGGTAGTCGATTACTGCATCTAGTACCAACTGGACCCCTTTATTTTTGAAAGAAGAGCCACAGTAGGTGGGGAAAAAGGCCAGTTCACGGGTTCCTTTGCGAATACAAGCTTTAATCTCATCGATGGTTAATTCTTCCCCTTCGAGATATTTTTCCATTATTTCGTCGTCTTGTTCCACCGCCAGTTCAATTAATATTTCCCGATATTCGGCCACTTGGTCTTTCATATCTTCGGGGACTTCTTCTATGGTGTAGTTCATCGGTTCACCAGAATCGTCCCAGATCCAAGCTTTTTCTGTCAGCAGATCAACCACACCCTTGAAGTCATTTTCGATGCCGATGGGAAGTACCATGACTAAGGGTTTAGCGACTAAAATTTCTTCAACCTGTTTGACCACGCTGAAAAAGTCTGCCCCAGTTCTGTCTAACTTATTTACGTAGATGATACGAGCTACCTTAGAATCGTTAGCATAACGCCAGTTGGTTTCGGATTGAGGTTCTACCCCACCTGAACCGCAAAAGACCCCAATCCCACCGTCTAGAACTTTCAGGGAACGATATACCTCAATGGTAAAGTCAACGTGACCAGGGGTATCAATGATATTGAGTTGATGGTCTTTCCAGAAGCAACTGGTGGCTGCGGACTGAATGGTAATACCTCGTTCCTGTTCTTGTTCCATGAAGTCGGTGGTAGCTGCACCTTCATGTACCTCACCGATTTTGTGAATTTTCCCTGTTAATTTGAGGATTCGTTCGGTTGTGGTGGTTTTTCCAGCATCTACGTGAGCAAAGATACCGATGTTTCTATATAGGGTAAGGTCTTTTTTCATATCTACTTTTAGCTTTAGGTTTGATAGATGGTCAGCATGAACTGAAAGGGTGAACCTACAGAGGAATGGGCGTTGCTTTCGATAGCTTAGTTGAGGTATGCTAAACCACTCGAAATACGGATTTTGAGGTATTGGCTATCTTACGCAATCTCTACACAAGTCTATTTTCGCCTTTTTCATTACCGATTGTAATCTTAGTGTAAAGTTTTTTTGCATCAATTACCACCAGTTAAGGGAAGACTTTGTTTTGCTTTAACTGGTAGTTAGTTATTTTTAACCTTTAGATGGTGTATGTTTTAGGGAGTTTGGGAATTAGATGAGGTTGCTTGAGCTTCCTCAGCGAAAGGCACATCCACAAAACCTAATTCATACAATTGTTGATAAGACTTCTTCCCTAACTCTGTGGTGGGGTTTTGTGAACGGATAATCTGAACTAACAAGGGAACTGCTAATTCTGGCTGATCTTGGGCCCGATGGACTAAAGCTAACTGATAGGTGGCAGCGTCTCTCATTTGCCCTGTTTTTAGTGCGCTGTCTCTTTGGGAATCATAAACTTCGGTATCGATACCAGAGAAGCTATTGGCTAGTTGGAGATAAAAGTTAGATAATTGGTTAAACACTTTACGAGCCTGTTGTAGCTTGGTAGCGGCTAAGTCATAGTTTTCCTGATTAATAGCTTCACTAGCTTCGTTCATTAAATTTTCACCCCCCTGCAAACTCAAAAGGCTATCCCCTTGGGTCAGAGGACGGAGATTGCTAGGATCGGAAGGGTCATCTGTTGGGACTTCTGTGTCTTCTGAGAGGCTTTCTTGAGCTAAAATCTGAGCAGATACAGATTCTGAGGCACCGAACCCTAGGATGCAGGAAACAGCAATCATACTAGGTAAACTAAGGCAGAAAAAATGGGATTTTAACATGGTATAACAAAATAAAACGATAAAGATAAAAGGATGGTTTGTGGAATCTGTGAGATATCTTAACATTTGTGGGAAACATCGGTGCTTTGGTTTGCACTTCAAAAATCATTTGTCAACCCAGAATTAATAATTAGTGAATTGCAGTAGTAAAGTAGGGTGGGTTAGATGGTGAAAATCTGACTGGTTAAGGAGAAAATAATAATACTTTTTAACCTATCATGCTCCCAAAAACAGGGAAGATTACCTTATTTTTTTTGTTGTCTTTGTTCCATATTGGCGATCGCAACTTTTCTAACTAATCGATTGCCGTCATTAGCTAAATGTTTCAGGGTATTATCAGGGGTGTTAGGGTTTTGGGCGATCGCTAATCTTTCTAACCAACAAGTTGAACGGAAGTTTTTAGCAAGAAGTTTGACATCAGCATGGGGGGTGAAAAAGACAGCTAATAGCAGTTTTCATTTGCATAGATTAAACAGTTTGTAGCTTTGAGGCAGGAGGCAGGAGGCAGGAGGAGAAGTTAGATTCTTAGATTCGCCACTCAATTGAAAATCGCTATAAACGTTTAATATTGGGTTTGGTTAGCTTTATTCATGTCTCATCTTCAAACTTATAGCCAACGCCAACAACTGTTTTAATAAAGGTAGGGTTAGTTGTGTTAGGTTCAATTTTCTTGCGTAACCTTCTCACATGGGTATCCACAACTCTTTCGTCTCCAAAAAAGTCATTTCCCCATAATTTATCGATCAGTTGCGTGCGACTCCATACTCTTCCTGGATGACTTATAAACGTAGATAATAAGTTAAATTCTAAAGTTGTTAACTCTAAAGGTTCTTCCATCTTTTCGTCTATTTTTTTGATAGCTGAATGTTTATCTAAATCAACTAAAAAATGAGGAGTTTCGTAAACATTATTTTGGGATTGGCTATGTCTTAAACTACGTCTTAGTAAGGCACGAACTCTAGCTACTAATTCTATGGGACTAAAGGGTTTAACTAAGTAATCATCTGCACCTGTGGATAAACCAATCACTCGATCTATTTCTTCTCCTTTTGCCGTTAACATTAGAATATAAGGGTCTTTTGCCGTTAGTTTCTGACGAATACGAGTACAAACTTCTAAGCCATCCAATTTAGGTAACATTAAATCTAAAACAATCAGATCTGGTTCTTGGGTTTGAAATAAATCTAAAGCAGTCAAACCATCATAGGCTACCATACAATCAAAAGACTCTCTTTCTAGAGTGGTTTGGATGATTTTGGCAATTTCCATTTCGTCTTCAACAATTAAAATTTTCATTCAATTTTTGTGTTACTTTTATCAGACAAATGTTGAAACAGAACGTCAACGGGCGCAATCTGAAACAGAACGGGCTGATCGCTTAGCTGCCACATTAAAAGAATTTGGGGTTTATCTCGATGAAGGTTAGAGAGAGGCATCGTAATTTAATGCCTCGAGAAATCCCTAACAAGAATTTTTAGCGTTTTAGCTTATAGAGTATTGCACCCAAGGGAGGAACCGTAATTTCTAGGGCATAAGGCCAAGGTGCATCGTTCCAATGACGAGCTTGAATAACGCTAGGGTTAGAAACGCCACTACCCCAATAAACTTGGGAGTCAGAGTTAATTAATTCCACATACTCTCCTGGTTGATGCACCCCAACCCAATAGTATTCGTAAACGTAGGGCTTAAAGTTGCACACAGCAACAATGGTATCTCCGGAGGCGGGATCTTTGCGGACAAAAGAAATTAAGCCTCTGGGTGCATCGTTAGCCTCAATCCACTCGAACCCATCAAAGCTAAAATCTTCCATGTATAAAGCTGGTTCACGTACATACATTTTATTGAGGTCTTGTACCAGGCGTTTTAGACCTTTGTGGGGTTCGTATTGTAACAAATACCAGTCAAGATCGAGAAATTCTTGCCATTCAGAGGTTTGGCCAAACTCCATACCCATAAATAGGGTTTTCTTACCCGGATGAGCAAACATATAAGTTAATAACGTGCGAACATTGGCCATTTTTTGCCACTCGTCCCCAGGCATTTTGTTAACCAAATGTCCCTTGAGGTGAACCACCTCATCGTGGGATAAAGCCAACATAAACTTCTCATCAAAAGCGTACCAAATACTAAAGGTGAGCTTGTTATGACAGTTAGAACGATGGTTAGGATGTTCTTTGAGATATTTAAGGGTATCGTTCATCCAACCCATATTCCATTTAAAAGTAAACCCAAGTCCTCCTTCGCTGGCTGGTTTAGAGACATTTCCCCAAGCAGTAGAATCTTCAGCAATGGTTACCACACCAGGATAATTATGGACGATAGTGTTATTTAGATGTTGTAAAAAACTGATAGCTTCTAAATGACCATTATCACCGTACTGGTTAGGAATCCAGTCACCCTCTCGGCCTTTGTCTAATTCGATCATGTAGGCTACAGCATCCACCCGAATACCGTCGATATGGTATTTGTCGAACCAAAATAAGGCACTAGCAATGAGGAAATTTCTCACTTCATTGCGACCATAATCAAAGACCAAAGTCCCCCAAGTTTTAATTTCTCCCTTACGAGAATCTGCGTATTCGTAGAGGGGGCCACCATCAAAATAAGCTAATCCATGCTCATCCTTGGGAAAGTGTCCAGGAACCCAGTCCAAGATAACCCCAATGCCTTCTTGGTGGCATTGATCTACAAAATACATAAAATCTTGAGGAGGGCCATAACGAGAGGTAGGGGCATAAAAACCAACCACTTGATAACCCCAAGATCCATCAAAAGGATATTCGGTCACAGGGAGTAACTCAATATGGGTATAACCCATGTCTTTAACATAGGGGATGAGTTGTTCTGCGAGTTCTCGATAGTTGAGGTAGCGCGCCCCTGGTTTTTGTTCTACAGCGAGAGTGGTTCCTTCCTTGGGAGGGTTATCAATACTGGTGTGTAACCAAGATCCTAAATGAACCTCATAAACAGACATGGGTTGCTTTTCTGGGTTAGTCCGTTCTCGTTTGTCTATCCACTCTTGATCGTTCCAGGTATAGGTAGAAAGATCCGCTACGATGGATGCGGTGGCCGGGCGGATTTCTTGTTGATAACCGTAGGGATCGGTCTTATAAACACAATAGTGATGGTGATTTTTTACCGAATATTTATAAAGATGCCCCACTTCGAGGTTAGGAATAAATAATTCCCATATTCCCACCTCAGTCCTCTTCATTTTGTTTGCTTCGGAGTTCCAGTTATTGAAGTCCCCCACCACGGCGACTTCATGGGCGTTTGGGGCCCAGGTAGCAAAATAAACCCCTGAAACTCCCTCGATCTCAACAAGGTGAGCTCCCATCTTCTCATAAATACGGTGGTGATCCCCTTGCCCAAATAAATAATAGTCAAATTCTCCTAGAAGGCGGTTCTGTGAAGTTGCGTTGTCGTTCATCGGCTAGTTGGTGACAGTATTATTTTTATTTTATATTTAACCATTGTTCTGATACTTATCGTCTTTTGCCAACCAGACACAACAGGTTATGGAAGTGGGATCAATCGGTTTACCATCAGTTCAGAGAGAGGTGACATGGTATCATGGGTGAGAATTCAGACTCAAACTCTTATATTCTATTCATTACTTATATCTAAGACTTCTAACATCGATATGTTAAACATTTGCTTTGTCTCTACGGAAGTTGCGCCGTATTCTAAAACCGGTGGTTTAGGGGATGTGACAGAAGGATTACCGGAAGAATTGGCAAAAATGGGTCATACAGTGTGTACCGTTGCACCACGCTTTGACCAGTACAAAGATGCTTGGGACACAGAAATCCTTGAACAAGTCAGGTACGGTAAAAAAGCGACGAAAGTTCGCTATTTCCACAACTACAAAAAAGGAGTAGATCGTATTTGGGTTGACCATCATGTTTATTTATCTAAGACATCGTTAGTCAACAAGAAGTTATACGGTCCCAAGGATGCGATTGATTACATCGATAACTCAGAACGTTTTGCTATGCTTGCTCAAGCGGCTTTGGCTGTACCGTTGCTTGTACCTTTGGGTCCCGATGGCATTAATGGCACTATGGGGGAAAACACTATTTTTGTGTGCAACGATTGGCACACGGCACTTCTTCCTTTGTATCTAAAAGAATACTACCAATCCCACGGTATCTTTTTGAATGCCAAAACGGTTATGTTACTCCACAACATCGCTTTTCAAGGCCGTTTCCCTGTGTCAAAATTTGATGTTTTAAACTTGCCACAAAAGTATTTCCCAGATTTATTGTTTACAACCCAGTTTGCTCCTCCTCCGTTGGACGAAAAGACCACCGAACCCATCACCACTCCTGAACCAATAGAGATGCTCAACTGGCTCAAGGCGGGCTTTTTAAACTGTGACAAGGCTGTGACGGTTTCCCCCAACTTTGCCAGGGAAGTCACTTCTAATCCTGCCGGTGGAGTGGAACTTGATGACATTGCTAAGACTGTGGGTTTAACGGGTATTACCAACGGAACCAAGGTGGAAAGTTGGAACCCTAAAACAGACAAGTACATACCGGCTAACTACGATGCCGAGACTATGGATAGTGGTAAAAAAATATGTAAGTTAGCTTTGCAGGAAGAGTGTGGCTTAGAAGTAGATCCGGATATTCCTATTTTTGGTTTTATTGGTCGTTTAGAAAACCAAAAAGGACCCGATGTCATCGTAGCGGCTATGGCTAAGTTGGCAGAACTAGACTGCCAAGTGGTTATTTTAGGCACCGGAGCGCCAAAATTAGAAGCAGAATTAGAATCCCTTGGGGATACTTATCTTTTTGCTAAAGGGGTAGCTAGATTCGATCCTGAGTTAGCCCGTTTAATCACAGCCGGGGCTGACTACTGCTTGATGCCTTCTCGCTTTGAACCTTGCGGTTTAAACCAACTGTACGCCATGATGTATGGTACGATTCCGGTGGTTGCGCCCGTAGGTGGATTGGTTGACACTGTACTCCCTCAATTTGGTTTTTTGATGGACAAGATACCTATGCCGGACAAGCCTGGAGTAAAAGTTTCTGGGGAAATGCTAGAAAGAGGTGTGGAGGCCATGATTGTGGGCATGAAAAAGGCGTTGCAAGAGTACGGCACTCCCAAATTTGAACAAATGCGTCTTGCATGTATGGCCAACGACGTATCTTGGAAAAAACCAGCTACTCAATACGTTGATGTGTTTGAAAGATTAATGAGTTCCGGTATTTAATTCAAACATAGACCAAAAAGCGAAAAACCCTACCGTACAACACGGGTAGGGTCTTCTAATACTATCGCAATCACTTATCAGTTGTGAAAATTTAAGTCTGAGGGAACAGTAAACAGTAAACACTGATAAGTGATAACTGATAACTGATAGAGGATTAACTCTCTTTCAAAGATAAACTAACTAATCCTAAACAGAGTAAAGCATTGACCCCTAAAAAGATTTGAGAGGTTAACCCTTGACTCAATAACCAAAGTTCAGGAGAGGTAAAAGTTGTCACGGTTAAAAATCCTGCCATTCCTAGGGTTGTCCCCGCAGCGAACCATTTTGCCTCGTTATTACCCAATAGTAATGCCATCAAACAAAAAGGAATGAGAACACTGGCAAAAATAGGATTAATATCAACACTCCCCTGAATAGCGTTTCCCCATTCTCCCAAAGGACTACTAAATAATCTTAAAGGCCATTGGGGAACATCGAAAATTTCGACTAATTTTAACAAGAAAAAACCAGAACTTCCTAATACTGTTCCCAGATGAAAAAGGTCGGTGAAACGGATAGATTTGCTAAATAATGCGCTGAAAACATAAGCCAGTGCTAACATTAACAGTTTTAAGAATAAATCGTGATCAAAGCGCAGGGGAAATTGTCCTTTTCTGGCTAATTTTACGGCGGCTTCTGCGTCTAATTGACCGGAACCATAGTAGTTGAATTTATCGTTTTCGACTTCTGTGGCAGACTCCTCTAAAATTTTACGAATTTTATCAGCATCAGTAACTCCGGCTGAACGAATCAAAGCTGCAACCCCTGCGACGTGGGGGGAGGCCATACTGGTTCCCATAAATTCTGCCATTTTTGGTTGTCCGGTGCTGGGATCTATTGTTTCTTGAAGAATTTTTTGATCTTTTCCTCCTCCTGGGGCAGAAATATCAACACCAACCCCATAATTGGAATAAAAGGCTTTCTCTTTCTTTGCATTCAAAGCGGAAACGCTAATTACCTTATCATAACGGGAAGGATAAGAGGCAGAACTTAAGCCACTATTACCAGCAGCTGCCACGATAACCACACCTTTTTCGTGAGCATAATTGATAGCGTCTTCCATCATTTTACTGGCACCGCCACCTCCTAAACTCATATTAATAATGTCGGCTTTATTATCAGCAGCAAAACGAATGGCCTCAGCGATATCTGAAATGGTACCAAACCCGGCCGCCGATAATACTTTTAAGGGCATTATTTTTGCTTTATAAGCTACCCCGGCAACTCCATATCTATTATTAGTTGATTGGGCAACGGTTCCAGCCACATGAGTGCCGTGGCCATGATCATCGGAAGCATCTTTTTTATTGTTAACAAAGTCATATCCTTCGACAAATTCTGTTTTTTGTAAGTCTGGAACACGACTAACTCCGGTGTCAATGACGGCAACTGTTACCCCTTTACCTTTGACCTGTTGCCATGCACCCTCGATGTTAATATTTTGTAGGTTCCATTGTTCTTTGTATCTACTGTCGTTAACCGCTTCTAGGGTGTGGTATTGATAGTTAGCTTCGATATAATCTGTTAATCCCCTTAGTTCTGATTGTTGGATTTTTTTGAGAAAATCTTTATTTCCTTTGATAATGTAAATTCTTTCTCCTTGGGAAAATTCACTATTAAAATGAATCTCTTGATTGTATTGTTTACTAAGTCTTGCGATAGTATTTTCAACTTCTGTGATGGGAATATCCTGTTTAAAGTTGAGGACAATAGAATCAAACTTCCCTTTATTTGCTAATCCTTGAAAGTTACAGACTGCCCAGGAAATGCCTAGAAAAAACAAGGCTAGTATTCCGATACGTTTTAAGAATTTCATGTTTTTATCTAAGTATTGAATTTGTTGATTAAATTGACTAAGATGATATAGCTTTTCGCGAACTCATGAGGTTCACCTAACTCCTGCCTCAAAGGGATAAATTCTGTACCTCACAAGTGTGGTAAATGCTATAGGCATCATAGTTAGAAAATAAGTAAAGTTAGAAGTTTCTTCGGAATAAAAACGAAACATACAGGAGATGTTGTAACTAATTTTTATATCTCTACAACTAACAAAACTAATAACGAATTTCAATTTCCTAACTAATTATTTTATCTCAGCATCAAGTTTAATGTCTTTCTAAATCATAAATTACCTTTTCCCAGTACCATTTTTCAGGATAACCAGGGTTCTTTCGTTTTTGTAGCTCAATCAATCTTTGTGCTAAGTCTTTGTCTCCTTTAACTAACATGAAAAGATGTTTTTTAAGACCGACACTTACATAGTCTTTGCTCTGAAAATTAGAAAAGTTAGTTTCAGGAGAACTAGAGTAAGTATCCTCTCCTATGTCGATTAATTCTTTTACAGTTTTTTCGGCATTTGTAGATAACTGGCGTAAATTTTGTTGAGTGTTTTCAACAATAGATGAAGTTGCTCCTAAAAAAAAGTAAAATGTTTTTTCTGTTAGGTCTTCTAAATCTCGTTTCAAATCGTTTGAATGATTCATGGTTTATCCTAAATTGGCTCGCACAAAGGGACACTTTGCCCTGTTTTACTCCAAGATATTAATGATCATTTAGTAGCGTCAATTGCAAAAAATACGGACACACATCTAAAAATACACTGACAGTATAAGTAAAGACTCTTATCTTTACCGAGCCTTTTTGAAGTCGGTTTACTGTTGCCTTGAAATACTGAATTATGTATAGCTTTTTAAAAACTCATGAGGTAGACTTAACTGCTGCCTCAAAGGGATAACCTATGTACCTCACAAGTGAGAGAACTGCTGTATATAAATGTATTATTTAATCAGAAAAAATAGTTGTTTCTAACTCTTGTAAAGCTACTTGTAAATCATCATTAATTATACGTTTATCGAATTCTTCGCTAACTTTTAGTTCTTCTTTTGCCCGCTCTAAACGGTTTAAAATAGCAGTTTCTGAGTCAGTTTTGCGACTTCTTAAACGATGTTCTAATTCTTCGAGAGACGGGGGAAGGATAAAAATTCTCAAAGCATCAGGAAAGCTATTTTTTATGGTAGTTGCCCCAATTACTTCTATTTCTAGTAGTACATTTAGTCCAAGCTTGATTTTTTCTTCAACCTTGGCAATAGGGGTTCCGTAGTAGTTGTCTGCATATTCTGCCCATTCTAACAACTGATTCTGCTTAATCATGGTTTCAAAGGCGGGTTTACTCAAAAAATAGTAATCTATTCCTTCTACTTCTCCCTCGCGAGGGGAACGGGTGGTTGCAGACACAGACAAATACAATTCGGGATGACGCGCTAACAGGGCGCGCACTAATGTACCTTTTCCTACACCGCTCGGACCGGTCAGGACTACTAGCTTTCCTGATGCCATAAGTTAACTCAAAAGGCTAATTATGGTTAGCAACGGGTTCTTTATTGACCACGAAGCGATGAGCTACTGTTTCTGGTTGTATTGCCGATAGCACCACATGACTGGAGTCAGTGATGATGACAGCGCGAGTACGACGGCCGTATGTGGCATCGATCAGTTGTCCTCTTTCGCGTGCATCGGTGATAATACGCTTAATGGGGGCAGATTCTGGGCTAACGATAGCAATGACTCGATTAGCAGAAACAATATTGCCAAACCCAATATTGATAAGCTGTATATTTTCCATAATGATTACCGATTATATTTTGTGAGAAGTATTTGATAGGATACCCTTTCCATGATATCGATTAAAATTGGGATTAACAACGTTAAAAGCTATGTATGCTGATTATTTTTTAATTTTTTTCACTTTTACCCTATGTTTACCCTCTCATAAATCAATTCATTTTGATTTAATCGAGATACTAACTTTCTATGCTACCTAAAAAATTCTCAATTGACTTCCATCAATTGGGCTATTTTCTCAGATAGAGCTTTTGGACTAAACTGGTTTAGGGATTTTTGTCGCAACCATGATCCTTGACATCGTTTGTCTTTGCCTTGTAATATCTCTATGCACCCTTGCCCCACCGCATCAGGGTCACGATGAGGAACACGCCAACCGAGTTCTCCATCTTGTAGGGGATCTGCTGAACCGTCGGCATCTCCTGATAACACAGGAACGCCACAGGCCATGGCTTCTAGGTAAACGATACCAAATCCTTCCTGGGAAGGCATAATATAGGCATCGGCCATGCGGTAATGATTTACTAGGTCTTCGGTGGGAACAAACCCTGCAAAAATTATGCGATCGCTGATTCCTAAGTCTTTGGTTAATTGTTCTAAACGGGGTCGATCATCTCCTCTTCCAATAACGACATATTTAACGTTAGGAAAAGACTGTAAAATTTTAGGTAAGGCACGTATGGTCACATCTACTCCTTTATAGATGTCTCCAGACCATAATCTAGCAACGGTCATCAATACTTTTGCATCTTGTAGGTTATGTTTTTCTATCAGTTCGATAGGTTTTTCTCCTGGGGTGAATTGTTCACCATCCACAATGCAAGGCACAATTTCTACTTTATTAAGATTAATATCATTTGCTTGACATAAACAGTCACGACTATAACGGCTAATAGTCCAGATAGAGTCGGCATTTTTTAGGGCGTTTTGTTGCGCTTTGGGTAATGTTTTCCAGACTTCTTTTCCGTAGGTTAAAACGGTGTAAGGAATGCCTAATGGTTGACAGAAAAATTGAATTAATGGGGCTAAGTTTATGTGTCCACAAAATACTCTTTGGGGACGTTTTTGGATTAAATGATTTAGTAATTTGATAGCTAGTTTTAATCGTCCTTTCCAGGGAGGAAGGGTTTTGAGATAATGATAATTAATTAATTCACTGGTTAAAGGGTTATTGCAGTCGGGTGCATCTCTTAATAAAAAGATGTCAGTTTTTGGTGCATTATCAGAGTTTTCTATCAAAGATAGATAAGCTTTAAGGACATCTTTCACATAAGCTTGTATTCCCCCTTCTTGGGAAAATATTTCTAAGAAAACAAAGGTATAATTAGACATTTAATAATAGCATTAATTTTTACTCTTTTCAAAGATATCACATTTAGACCTTATGGTGGGTTAGGTGGTTAAACTAATTGATCATTTAACCATTCACCGTAATCTGCGATAACAAACTAATTATTATTACAATAAACAATTTTAAGTTTTTAAATCGGAAAAAGAGAAAGAAATTAAAATAAATTCTCTTTGTTTAATTTTCAAGACATTGTTCCAAAATTTATTCGGTTTCATTATTGTAAGCGTCTTTGAGTCCTTATTCTCCTAAAATTTCGTATTCTTTAACTTTTTGTAGCATTAAACTGCCATCTGCTTCTACTGTATAAGAATAAAATTCATCATCTTTCAGATCAAATATTTGTTTAATTTGTTTAAATTTAGCTATTTTCATTGTAATAAAGATTACGAACTATGTTGATTTTTGGATTGACAAATAACTATTATATCTTAGTTTTTTTGAAAATCAGTATTTTCTGAGTCTTGAGTTTTCTCAACAAAGTCAATTTCTCTTCTTACCCATTGCCAAATTAATGCTTGTTGTTCGGGGGTAAATTGACAATCATCTAATTCATCTTGTACTTTATCGATGTATTGAGATTCATATCGAGCAAGAAATGTATAGAGAATATGATTAAAAACATTAGGTTTTTTTTCTACATCAAAGAAATGCTCTAATTGAGAGGTAATAGAATTAATATCCAATTCTATACAAATCATCGTTAGTAAAGAAAATCCTAAAATTAAATCAAAATATAAATCTTTATCATTACCAAAATGATAAGAACTAAAAAATATGTCTACTGTAGAAAATATCACTTTTATGTCTTTACAAATAGGTTTAGAACTATCTATGATTATTTCTGTCAAAGGTGTTAGAATTACTAGAATTTCTTCGCTCTCTTCTTTTGAAGATAGATTTAATATTCTACTAATTAGCCCATATGCTAAACTACGATAAAAAATGAAAAAAAGTCTGCAATCATAGTCTTGAAATAAACTCTCAAATCCATGACATTCAATGAAATAATCAACTGAAATCAATTCATGTTTAAGATATTCATAACTATTAGGTAACATCTTATTTTTGAGTAAATCTAGAATGCTTATTTTACAATTTGAATTTATCTCAAAAATAATTGAGGGAAATAAACTTCTCTTATATATGTTTAAAATTTCTAAGGCTAAAATCTTGTTATAATCATCACTGTTGCTAATATAATCTATTAAAACTAATTTACTTTTATCGATAATACAGGAAATATTTTCTTGATCTGATTCATTCAGACTATCTAATAATTTTTCAGGTTGGATATATTGATCTTCGTGAGAGTTTTCTAGACACCCCCAAGTAATACAATAAATAATCAATAGTCGCTTGAGTAATCTTTTTATAGCGTTTCTCACACTCATGAGGTACACCCAATATTTAGGTTATAACTCCTGACTCCTGTGCGATAGCGCCGGAACGGAGTGAGGAACTCCTGACTCCTGACTCCTGACTCCTAAAACTAGAAAAATTTGTACCTCACAAGTAGGGGAACTGCTATATTATTTACTTTTTCAGGATAATATTAAAATTGGGGAAGTCACAGAACCATAGAATAATCGAGTAATTATAACTTAATCATTCCATTGCCCCGTAACTTCCCCAAAACCTTATCGGTTAGTTATAAACGTTAAAAATTAACGCCGAGGAACCTTCGCTAAATAATCAAGGTTTCCTGTGGAAACTCTAGGAGTTGTCTGTCCTCGCGCGCTAGCAATACTACGAGCAGCCGCTAAATAGTTTACAGGATCGCCAGCTTTGGGTTTTTTGTCTTGGGGAATAAAACGACGGACTTGGTTTTGCCATACAATTTGAGGGAAACCCAAAACGCCACGATAGTAGCTATCGTAACGGGGAGATTTGATGTTAAAAGGTAATTCCCCTTGATCCCGTCCAGGAAGATTCCGACGACGTTGATATGGTACAGTATCATCACCGAAGTTTTCTAGATATTCGTCGCTATTAAGTAAATCATCGATGAAACCGCCGTATCCCTTGGTACCAACGACGATAGACCAAGCGATTTTCTCATCTTCGCTGTAAACATCTCGTCCTAATACCCGTTGAACACATTGCTCAACATAACGATAGTTACTATTTTTCTCGTAGAAGCTAGTAACAAAGGTATCAGAAAGGAGTAACCCACGGATAAATTCCCTGACGGTGATTTGTCCGTTACGAAGCTGAGACTCTAGAAAACGCTCGCGATCGCTCTTAAACGCGTGGAAAAAGATTTGACGATAGGCCGCTTCGATTAAAACGTCCATGTCTGCAGGAGAGAGAATGTTCTCTGTGGAAAAGATCTTTGGTTGATCGTCTCCCGGTACCACATAGCCTTCAACCCGCGCATTTTGGGTTTTAGGCGTGTAATTTAAAAGAGGAATAGTCAAGAAAAAGGCCTCCGTTATTTCACAAAGTCTTAAAAACTGTAATCCTAATCATAAGGGAGTTTGGGACGTTAAGCCGTTAAATGTTAACAATTGTTACAAGAAATATGAAAAGGACACCTCATGGAAAAACTGATCACTAATCACTGGTAACTGATAATTTACCATCCCGTAATGGAGTAACCCATATTCAGGGGGGAAATGTTGTTTGTTTCTTCGTTTGACTCAGACTCATCCTCTCGACGCATTTCGGCGCAAAAAGTAGCGGTATTAAACCCTCCAAACCTCTGCACGGTGCTGGTTCTTAACCTTAAATTCGGGTTGGCAAACCAAAACCGCTCGATGGTACTCATGGTTTCATATTCGGTGATTAGTACCAGTGCATCGTCGTTATCGATGTAATAACGGCCTGCGATGGGAACAATCTCAGCATAGCCTCTCTCTCTGAGTAAAATCCCTTCTCTGGGGTTATCTTTTTCGGGGACTAGAGCAAAAACTGTGGTTCCGCTATGGTTTTCGTCTTCTTTATCCCAGGCCATAGAGCCATCCCAACTGACAAAAGCCCCACCAACGGCTGAAGCAGGGTCAACGTCGTGCATTTGGCAAATTTCGACAATTTTGGGGTTATCGGACTCTAAGGCTTCCACATAAATCTCAGAGTCGCCGATCTCGGCACGTCTGAAGGCTAGGTGGTGGGTAGTGCGTTGCGATCGCCATTTCCCGGAACTCTTCTGAAAAAATTTGAGTGCATCCATGTTTTGATTACTCCTAATCATTAAATATTTTTGAAGTTTCTTCTTCTAACTCTTGGGTCAACACTAAAGGTTGGCACTGTTTTATATTTATGATAATCCCTTCGGCTCCTTCTTCTTGCAAATCTTCCACATAACCCCCATAGTGTCCGTAGGCTTCGGCAAAATTATCAAACGGACCAAAATAATAGATACAATGGGGACGAGTTGTGGTGAGTTCCACCCACCAGGGTAAAGTCTCTTCCTGGATGGAGAAATCGTCTAAGGCACCAATAGGGACGATTTTGATGATTTTCCCCCCTAAACGGCTGATGCGTTGCATTTCTTGGCTCATCCGTTTGTAGGGTACTTTCAGGTAAAATTTTCCCCGACGCTGAAATAAACTCTCAATATGATTGAGTTTACCAATTTTGGGGTCAATGGCTATTTCATATAAAAAGATACGACTATATTTATCATTATTTGTGGCCATAAGAGTTCAAATAGGAGGATAGATAAAGACTAATTTTTGTTGGCCAACTTAGTTGCTTTTTGTCAATTTTCGTGAAAAAGTCATCTTGATTACAATTGAATGTTTTTCTTTAGCCTATCACAATCAGGGAAATTACTTAAGAAAATTGAAAAGCTAAGGGTTAAACATTTATTGCTCATAAATCTTGAGACTTAGGTATAAAAACTCATGAGACTTTCTGCTAGTTTTAT
Organism: Crocosphaera sp. Alani8; assembly: GCF_038442745.1. NCBI lineage: Bacteria > Bacillati > Cyanobacteriota > Cyanophyceae > Chroococcales > Aphanothecaceae > Crocosphaera > Crocosphaera sp. Alani8. The sequence continues at coordinate 4,405 of NZ_JARVCN010000379.1, read as the reverse complement.
GGGTAATTATATAGTTGAATGAATGACGATCAATTTCTTATATGTGTGATTATTCAATAGAGAATTTTAACTAATTTCCTGTGGTGATTTCTTCCATTCTTTTTTCTATTTTATTAGATGTTTCTGCTAAGTTCAAACGTTCATAATTAGCTTTGGCTAAAGATAACCATTCTAGGGCTTTTTCTGAATCTCCTTCTCCCCAATGAGTTTCCCCTAAACCGACTTGAATAAGAGCTTGTTTTTCGATTTCATTAGTTTGATTCTTAATTAATTCCCAAGCTTTTTCATACCTATCCTTAGCCCAACTATTTAAAGAGGTTTCTTGATATAATTCTCCTAAAGTTCGATAAACTTCGGCTCCCACTGTTTCTTGTTGAATTAATTTTTCTAAAACTTCAATTGCTTCTGCTTTCAAGTTTTCTCCTTGATAAAAATAGGCAATTGCTAATCCTTTCATTTCTGGAGTTAATTCTTTATTGTCTAAATCTTGGACAGTTTTCTCGATTTCTTCAACTTTTTCTTCTGGTAAAACAGAAAAACTTATCCCATCCGAGAAACTGCGATCGTTCTGAGACGATTTGTTCTTATCTGTTTTAATAATTAATGTATATTTAGCGTTGGTTTGTAACGGTTTTTCTCCTGAATAAACAATGGAATTTTTATCGGTTTGAGTTTTCCAATTAATCCCCGGTCCAATTAGTTTAACTTCATAAAAATCTGTTTCAGCAACAGCATTCCATATTAAAGTTGGACGGTTAGTTAATAAAGCGGTTCTCCTGGGACTAATGATATAAGGAATAGTGGGATCTGTTGATTTGGGATGTCTTGTTTCAGGAATTGTAAAACCTCCTTCTCTGGTTTCTGGTCTAGAAATACAAACATCTTTGACTGCAATTTCTGGTTCAGTAATCAAGGGGGAAAGCTTATGACCAAAACAAAGAATTCTAGCTTTTTGAGGTTGAGAAACTCGTAACAGATCTTGATGATTTAACTTAATAGGAGCTTGAGTTTTTTGGAAAATATTACTACCAAAACGTTTTAACTCCACTTGTCCAGAGAACAGAAAATGAAAAGCAGGAAAATTCAGTCCTTGCACTGGTAAAACCATTGCTAAACTAAATCCAATTATCCCTAATGTTATTATTCTCTTTTTCATTGTTTTTCCTTGAGTTGTTGTAATTTTTGTTTCGCTTGTTCTATCCATTGTTGTTCTTCAGGTGTGTTTAAATCTTGACTAGAATTACTACATTTTTCTAACATTTCTTTAGCAACAATAATTCCATCTGTTTTCTCTTGAACCTGAGCTAGTAAACAGGGAGCAGCCGCTCTTTTTTGTGATGCTTCTAATTGCATTTGGTTCTCAAAATCTATAGCTTTTTCTAAGTTTTCTTTTGCCTGTTCATAGTTACCTTGTTTTAGGTTAACCCATCCCAAGTTTTTATACAAAGAATAATGGATATTCTTGTTTCCGTCAAGCGGTGGATTATTTATTAAAAAACCAATTCCTTTTTGGAGTAAACTAGCTGCAACGGGATATTTTTTGGGATCTTCTGAGAGAATATATAAACGAGCTAAATTGTTACTAGCGGCAGAAGATCCCCCCTGAACTGCTAAATTATATTGTATTTCAGCTTGGTCCTTTTGTTGCAAATCTTCATACAAAACCCCTAAGCTATAGTGTGCTTGTGGATAATCTGGATAAAGACTTAATGCTCGTTTATATTTGGCTTCTGCATTGTCTAATTTTTGGTTTTGGTAGTCATAAAGTCCTTGATAATAATAGTGGTTAGCAATTTGAGGTAAAATTTGATAGGTTAGAAAAAAAAGTATTAGAATAATTCCTCCAATAAATACTTTAAATTCTTGTCTAAAATATTCTGGAATTCCCCTTTTATTAAGAATCCTATTCATGATAGATTGTCCAAAATCGGTCAAAATTCCACCGCTAAGTAAAGCTAAAAAGCTATTGACAATGAGGGTAAATGAACCTACCCATCCTAACCCCGAACTGCTGCCTAAAAAGCGAGACAAAATATCTAAAAAGAGACTTAAATTAAGAGCTAATAAAAATAATGCTCCCAAATTCCATAAAATATCGAAACGATCCCACCAATGAGCAGGAACATTAGAAAACCACCACCAATGATTATTATTGGGTTGATAAATATCTCGCCAATTTTCCCACTCTCTAAGTAGGCTACTTCTCTGGGAAGAATTGGAGTTTTTAGGTAAAGTTTTTAGTAAAGTTTTAAATTTTCTATCTAGTCCCCTAACTCGATTCATTTCCTTTGTGGTGGGTGATTGCTCAGTTAAATTTTGTTGTAAGAGATCCCGAACTAATAAAATATCTAAAATTACTTGAGAAGGGAGTTGACCTAAACTTCTTTGTTTGACTTTTTCCAACAAATCAGCCAATTGAATTAAAAGTTTTTTATAACGAGAAATAGTTTCATTTGTATTAACATCTAACTGTTCTAAATACCACCACCAGTTATTTTTTGATGGAGAAAAACTGCTTCTTAACTCAGATAGATCATAATTTATGATAATGGCTTTAGATTGTTTTTTTAAGCGATAATCTAATTCAATTAGTTGTTTTTGTTGCTCAATTGTTATGGATGAATCTTTTTCTAGAATTTCTTGAATTTTATCCCTCGCATTAAGAATTTCGAGAACTTCATCTAAAGAGAGCAAACTTGTCCCCTGACTTAAGCTATCTAATGCTTTGCCATAATTAGTGATCTGTTCTGATAATTGGGGGTTTATCATTTAAAATCAGGGTTTGGGGTCAATTAGAGGTAAGCATTCAGCCGTCAGCTTTCAGCATTCGTTTTATATTCTAAAGTATTTTAATTGGGGTAAGTATTCATTGATAAGCATTTAGCCGTCAGCATTCAGCATTCGTTTTATACTCTAAAGTATTTTAATTGGAGTGAGTATTCATTGATAAGCATTTAGCCCATAGCTGACCAATTAAATTTTAAAATCACTATTACGCTTGACTATAACCTTTCTCGGACTCATAAGGGACACCTAACTCCTGCCTCCTGCCTCCTGACTCCTGACTCCTGACTCCTGACTCCTGACTCCTAAAACTAGAAAAATTTGTACCTCACAAGTATCAGAACTGCTATATATATTTACAAATTAAGCTAAAATAAGGAAAATTTTTTAACACTTGCTACTGTTGTTCATATTTTCTTTAGATTCCCTAACTAATTTTAATTCCAAACTGATAAAAACCCATAGATAAAATGTCAGCTTTTCCCTTCATCCTCGTTCTGCTCAGTCTTCCTCTTTTTACCGTTCCTCCAGCTAATAGTCAAACCCTCTATATTGCTTCAGAAGAATTATCTAAAGAGAAGGATAACCACTCATCTACTCATCTTAAGAATACAAATCAACTTTTCCATCCATATTATTCTGCTAAGGAACCAGGTGAGCAAGGTACTTTACCCCAAACTCGGCAAGGAACCCTTGATAAAAATAGCGAAGTTATGGAGGATGGGACTTATTTTACTATCGAAACTTTTGAGGGAAAAGCCCAAGAAATTATTACCATTGAGCTAAATAGCGAACAGTTTGACAGTTATTTAATATTAGTTTCTCCTGATGATAAAAAAATAGCAGAAAATAATGATGGAGGCAGAGGAAATAATGCAAAAATTACTGTCACTTTACCCATGACGGGAACCTACACTATTATCGTTAATACATTTGAAAAAGAAACAAAAGGGAACTATACCTTAAGCTTACGAGAAGGTACAAAACAAGAATTAGCATTAGCTCAAGCTGAAGAACTTAACCAGCAAGCAATACAATTATACCAGGAAGGAAAATATCAAGAAGCTGTCCCCCTGGCAGAACAAGCTTTAGAAATTAGAAAAAATATTTTAGGAACAGAACACATTGATATTTCTATCAGCCTCAATAATCTAGCATTACTTTATCGTGCAATGGGGAGGTATGAACAAGCTCTCCCCCTCTACCAAGATGCCTTGGCTATGGACAAAAAACTCCTGGGTGATTCTCACCCAAGTGTCGCTACCAGCCTCAATAATCTGGCAGGACTTTATCGTGCAATGGGGAGGTATGAACAAGCTCTCCCCCTCTACCAAGAGGCCTTGGCTATGTTGAAACAACTCCTGGGTGATTCTCACCCTAATGTCGCTACCAGCCTCAATAATCTGGCAGGACTTTATCGTGCAATGGGGAGGTATGAACAAGCTCTCCCCCTTTACCAAGATGCCTTGGCTATGAGGAAAAAACTCCTGGGTGATTCTCATCCAAGTGTCGCTACCAGCCTCAATAATCTGGCAGGACTTTATCGTGCAATGGGGAGGTATGAACAAGCTGGCGTGGGGACACGAATACCTGAAAGCCTTACCAGATGACGAAAAGAGGC
>NZ_JARVCN010000378.1:0-2880 GCF_038442745.1 Crocosphaera sp. Alani8 | reverse complement strand
GATAACTGATAACTGGGAAAGAAGATGTCTCATGAATCATTCCTTATTGCTATAGGAATAGAGTGTTATTAGAATCAGCTATTCCTTTAATAGAAGGAAATGCCAATTTTGTTATGAGTGATGAGAGACGGAAACAATCCGCTCTTGTCTTAATACAATTATTCTTATCAGAACTTGATAAGTCAATCGAAAACTATTCTAAGCTTAGACAAAGTAGTAATACTTATGATAGCTAATAGCTGATTGTATCAGAGGGTTAGACAGTAAAATCTAACTCTCAAAGTAGTTAGACAAATAGTTGATAAAACATATATTTCTTACAATAATAATACTTGTAACAGGTTATGTCAATTAGTAAATATAAGATAATTTATAGCATTTTATATTACAATCAGATTACTGTAATAGGGATGGTCTATTGACAGTTCTCATATCGTGAGTGGACATTTCAGATGAATGGGGGGACGTTTCCCCCCATACCCCTCTCGATAGCCCGTTTGTACTGCTCAAAACATATCGTCATAGTTTAAAAGCTTAGCTTATCAATCAGAAAATTAACTCTCTCTGAAACATCCATATAATCATGCTTTTGACCCTCAATGCTCTAGAACAGATGAAACAGGATACCTCAAGGGGATACATCATTGGTTGTCTAGCGTCCTTTGTAGGCGATTCCAATGCTACTAGGAGAAACGTTTAAAATTCTAAGTAATTTGGATAATGATAACTAATAAGATTAACTTATCTATTAGTTGAGAAGCAATACTTTTATGATAATAAAATAGTTGACATTACTTGTTACAGGTAATATAATTAGTATATAAATAACTTGTAACAGCTTAATGAATATCAAGCATAGCTCAGAAATTAGAGAACTAATATCATATTTATTAGATATCTATGGTGAGTTTAATTGTCCTAAATGTGACGATGTTATTGGTCACAGAGTTTTATATCTTGATGATGAAAGTATTAAGTGTCCTTACTGTTTATATGAACTTGAGTTACAGGAGTTAATATCTCACAATGAAGATAAAACCAGTGGGTGGTAGAGGGCAAAAAGCCCCCTATAAAACCCGTGTAATGCGTGTCCCTGAACCAATAGCGGAACAAGTACAAGCTTTAATTGATGAATACAGATTGTCAATAATGTCTGATAAAGTAGAAGACAAAGATAGCTTTATTATCATTAAAATTTCTCAATTGAATAGCTTGTTTAGTTCTATTTTAAGACAACGCAAAAGTGCTAAGGTATCTTTTGAAAAATTAGAAGATAAATTGGTAAAGTTATATTCACTATTTAAACACACTAATTAATACTTGTAACAAGTAATTATTTTGTTGACAATTGTAAGTAATCTTGTTAGTATTAAAGTGTACCTGGCAATGAGTTCCTAGCCCGTTTCTTATCCAGGTGGCTCGAGACATACTCGATTAGTACATTCCCACCTTGTTGCATTCGTGTTTAGGAGGTGGGGGTTGCTATCTGCTTTAAAAGATTCTATCAGCGCAACAAAAATAGCTCTAAGAGACGTGAAAATATAAATTATGACCTCTGCATCAAGAGATATGTTTTGAGCAGGATAAACGGGCTATCGAGAGGGGTATGGGGGGAAACGTCCCCCCATTCCGCTTTCACAGAGTGCTGCAGAAGTGTTTTTCCCCTCAACTGTATATACGGTTGTCAGCAACAGAATTTAGTTAAAAATAAATAACCAGTACAAAATTACAAGCTACACTACTAAAAGTCATTTGTAGACTGCATTAGAGATTAGTTTGTTATATGTGCATTGAGAACGGCACAATCAGGCTTGCAAAAGGATTGTTTCGTTCTTACTGTACTAGTAGTGAATAAATTAGACTTATTTATCAATAAGATTACATTAGTTTTTCTTATACTACATTCTTAAACGTATATATAATCAGTATTTTACCCACTTAGCTATAAGTGTAGTATTTAGTTAGTTAGCTACAAGCCCTAAGTTATGAGTGCAAGTGTACTTTGTTAGTCTTCTCTCAAGATACAAGAAGGGGGAGAAGAAAAATCCCCATTATATGGGGATTGTAGAGACACACATTATGTGTCTTCACACATGATATTATGGGTGTACACACATATATTGATATAATGAGTATGACCGATAAAACCTTCAACTACCAAATCAATGTTCCAGATGGCTGTATGGCTAAAACAGTAGTTACGCCTATCAAAGCACTTAGTAAGAATCCACACATTAGAACATTTTGTGATGGACTTACTCGCTTGGCTACTGATAAGGGTTTAAATCTTACTGATAAAAATGTTCTACTTTATATAGCTGGAATAATCGATTATGAAAATGTTTTAGATATTTCTCAAGCTGAATTGGCAGAACAATTACGAACCAATCAAGCAGAAATAAGTAGGTCAATCAAAAAGTTATGTGAACTTGACTATTTGAGAGTAATTGGGAGAGTTGGTAGACAAAATATATATAAATTAAGTCCTTACTTTGCTTTTAAGTCAAGGGCTAAAAACTATAGAATGATGTGTCAAGATTGGGATGAAGTTGAAGATTAATAATTTATTCTTAGATTTAAGTTAAAAATATTCAATTACAAAAGCCCTTATTTACTTTAATAAGGGCTTAACGTATATATTGATATTGCCTGCTATGACATCATTTATTATAATACACAATGCCCAATAAATAAGTAACTGACACTTACTTATTTATCAGGACTTCACCTACTTACCGAATTAAATAGGAGCCTAACTATTATGCTAGCAAACTGTACAGATTACTCATTGCTTCTGGGCTATTGTGAAATCATAGACATAATTAATATAGCAATCAGTCATCAGTTGTGAGAATTTAAGTCTGAGGTATAGGCAAAAGT
>NZ_JARVCN010000377.1:0-2886 GCF_038442745.1 Crocosphaera sp. Alani8 | reverse complement strand
TTTTAGCCATCGCTTCTCATATCAACTTTTCTTGGTGCAAGATGTGAGTTAAACTCGCCCAAAGATTAGATTTAGCATAAGTCCAAGCATTGAAGGTTATTTGATAAATATGACCTACTTCTGAAGATTGTAATGATTTATGGTCAGGATGACTCAACTCCCCCCAAGATTGTAATTTCGTAATAGATTTACTTCTAATCTCATTAACCTTACGTTGAATCAAGTGCATCCCAAAAGATTTCCCACTCCCCCAACTCCCTAAAAGGGCGACCGCAATAGGTGGTTGCAGAGTTCGCAACATTAACACTTCCGCCAACGCTTCGATCTCATCTTTAACATTAAGTTGGTCATCCCCAAAGGTTGCATCATTAGCAATGCTTTGAGGAACACTCACTCGCCGAAGTCGCGCCGATAGATTAGGGATAGGTATTGCTATATTACAAATCCACAATCTCAGGGTATCGTCCAAACTGCCAGAAACAATGGTTTCACCATTCGGAGAAAATGCCACTGACAAGACCTCATCAGAATGTCCTGTCAAGGGTGGGCCCAAAGCATTGCCCTTTATATCCCATAATCTCAGGGTATTGTCAGAACTGCCAGAAACAATGGTTTGACCATCGGGGGAAAATGCCACTGAATTGACAGAATTAGTATTTCCTTGAAAGGGTTGACCCAAAGCATTGCCCTTTATATCCCACAATCTCAGGGTATCGTCCAAACTGCCAGAAACAATGGTTTCACCATTCGGAGAAAATGCCACTGACAAGACCTCATCAGAATGTCCTGTCAAGGGTGGGCCCAAAGCATTGCCCTTTATATCCCATAATCTCAGGGTATTGTCAGAACTGCCAGAAACAATGGTTTGACCATCGGGGGAAAATGCCACTGAATTGACAGAATTAGTATGTCCTTGAAAGGGTTGACCCAAAGCATTGCCGTTGAGATCCCACAATCTCAGGGTATTGTCATCACTGCCAGAAACAATGGTTTGACCATCGGGGGAAAATGCCACTGAATTGACAGAATTAGTATGTCCTTGAAAGGGTTGACCCAAAGCATTGCCGTTGAGATCCCACAATCTCAGGGTATTGTCATCACTGGCAGAAACAATGGTTTGACCATCCGAGGAAAATGCCACTGAATTGACACCCCCAGAATGTCCTTGAAAGGGTTGACCCAAAGTATTGCCCTTGAGATCCCACAATCTCAGGGTATTGTCATCACTGCCAGAAACAATGGTTTGACCATCCGAGGAAAATGCCACTGACCAGACAGAATTAGTATGTCCTTCAAAGAGTGGGACCAAAGCATTGTCCTTTATATCCCACAATCTCAGGGTTCCGTCCCTACTCCCAGAAACAATGGTTTTACCATCAGGGGAAAATGCCACTGAATCGACAATATCAGAATGTCCTTGAAAGGGTTGACCCAAAGCATTGCCCTTGATATCCCACAATCTCAGGGTATTGTCATCACTGCCAGAAACAATGGTTTGACCATCGGGGGAAAATGCCACTGAATAGACAGAAGAAATATGTCCTTGAAAGGGTTGACCCAAAGCATTACCATTGAGATCCCACAATCTCAGGGTATTGTCCACACTCCCAGAAACAATGGTTTTACCATCGGGGGAAAATGCCACTGAATAGACAGAAGAAATATGTCCTTGAAAGGGTTGACTCAAAGCATTGCCCTTCATATCCCACAATCTCAGGGTATTGTCAGAACTGCCAGAAACAATGGTTTGACCATCCGGGGAAAATGCCACTGACAAGAAAGCATCAGAATGTCCTTGAAAGGGTTGACCCAAAGCATTACCCTTCATATCCCACAATCTCAGGGTTTTGTCAGAACTGCCAGAAACAATGGTTTGACCATCCGGGGAAAATGCCACTGACCAGACAGTATCAGAATGTCCCTCAAAGGTAGCGAGTATGTTTCCTGTAATCAGATCAAATAGCTGTAACTGACCATTCCTTAAACCTGCAATTACCTTTCTCCCATCAGGTGAAATAGCTACTGCCCGAACTATACTCTCCAACTGTGCAAAAACAATCGCTTCATGGCTTTCTGAGGACTTTTGTGCTGTTTGAAGGGTAGTAGTCATGGTTTAGCAGTGACCAGTTAACACTTTCTTGGAATAACAATAATGCTAACAATGCTTAATTAAGAACCTATGCACCCTAAACAAAACTTTTAACTTTATTCTGAAAAAACTGATGAGTAATCATTGAAACAACTGATCGCTGATAACTAAAACAACTGATAACTGATTACTGATTACTGTTCGCTGAAAAAACGGAGAGGGAGGGATTCGAACCCTCGATGGGTGTTAACCCATAACTCCTTAGCAGGGAGCCGCTTTCAACCACTCAGCCACCTCTCCAAGGCACAGAATATTATAGTAGCAGATAAATAGGGTTTCGAGTAAACTTTTTTAGTTTATTAAGTATTGCAACATCAATATTGACAGAAGTAACATAATTCTTAACATTAAAAAATAACAGATATTCTTTTTAGGAGAACTCACCTCTAATGTATTCAACTCTTTTTTTAGCTGTTACTGGTACTACTGTTGAATGGAGTCCCAAAGTTGCCTCCATCATGATCGTTTGTAACATCTTAGCCATTGTCATCGGCAGTTACACCATCGCCAAACCCAATGAAGGACCTGCTCTACCTGCCCCTAAGTTTTTCGGTGGTATGGGTTTAGGTGCATTATTAGGAACCACTAGCTTCGGTCATCTTTTAGGGGCTGGTGTTATCTTAGGTTTAGCCAATAGCGGCGTACTATAAGATAAAGTTTCTCTAAAATCCCTTTTTGTCCTTTAGCTAACCGTCGAGAAGCCCCGCACTGTACCGTAGGTCAGTGTCGGGATGAAA
>NZ_JARVCN010000376.1:0-2891 GCF_038442745.1 Crocosphaera sp. Alani8 | reverse complement strand
ATCATTTTAAACAGATTTTTTCCAGGCTTTTTTCTAACATTCAACATTTCTGCTAATAAGATTAACTTATCTATTAGTTGAGAAGCAATACTTTTATGATAATAAAATAGTTGACATTACTTGTTACAGGTAATATAATTAGTATATAAATAACTTGTAACAGCTTAATGAATATCAAGCATAGCTCAGAAATTAGAGAACTAATATCATATTTATTAGATATCTATGGTGAGTTTAATTGTCCTAAATGTGACGATGTTATTGGTCACAGAGTTTTATATCTTGATGATGAAAGTATTAAGTGTCCTTACTGTTTATATGAACTTGAGTTACAGGAGTTAATATCTCACAATGAAGATAAAACCAGTGGGTGGTAGAGGGCAAAAAGCCCCCTATAAAACCCGTGTAATGCGTGTCCCTGAACCAATAGCGGAACAAGTACAAGCTTTAATTGATGAATACAGATTGTCAATAATGTCTGATAAAGTAGAAGACAAAGATAGCTTTATTATCATTAAAATTTCTCAATTGAATAGCTTGTTTAGTTCTATTTTAAGACAACGCAAAAGTGCTAAGGTATCTTTTGAAAAATTAGAAGATAAATTGGTAAAGTTATATTCACTATTTAAACACACTAATTAATACTTGTAACAAGTAATTATTTTGTTGACAATTGTAAGTAATCTTGTTAGTATTAAAGTGTACCTGGCAATGAGTTCCTAGCCCGTTTCTTATCCAGGTGGCTCGAGACATACTCGATTAGTACATTCCCACCTTGTTGCATTCGTGTTTAGGAGGTGGGGGTTGCTATCTGCTTTAAAAGATTCTATCAGCGCAACAAAAATAGCTCTAAGAGACGTGAAAATATAAATTATGACCTCTGCATCAAGAGATATGTTTTGAGCAGGATAAACGGGCTATCGAGAGGGGTATGGGGGGAAACGTCCCCCCATTCCGCTTTCACAGAGTGCTACAGAAGTGTTTTTCCCCTAGAACGTTTATAAGTTCTAATGCAACAAAATTTAGTTAAAAATAAATAACCAGTACAAAATTATAAGCTACACTACTAAAAGTCATTTGTAGACTGCATTAGAGGTTAGCTTGTTATATGTGCATTGAGAACGGCAGAATCAGGCTTGCAAAAGGATTGTTTTGTTCTTAGTGTACTAATAGTAAATAAATTGAACTTATTTATCAATAAGATTACATTAGTTTTTCTTATATTACACTCTTAAGCCTATATATAATCAGTATTTTACCTACTTAGCTGTAGGTGTAGTATTTAGTTAATTAGCTACAAGCCCTAAGTTATGAGTGCAAGCGTACTTTGTTAGTCTTCTCTCAAGATACAAGAAGGGGGTAATAAAAAACCCCCAATATATGGGGGTTGTAGAGACCGATATTATAGCTCCATACCTATGATATTATCGGTCTAGACCTATAATGTTATACACTGATTATGACGGACAAAATCTTCAGTTATCAAATTAGCGTTCCTGATGGATGTATGGCTAAAACTGTAGTCACTCCTATTAAAGCACTAAGTCAAAATCCACACATTAGGACATTTTGTGAGGGACTCACTCGTTTGGCTAAGGATAGAAACCTTAATTCAACTGATATGAGGGTATTGATTTACATTGCTGGGATAATTGAGTATGAAAATATTCTAGATATCTCTCAAGCAGAACTGGCAAAGCAAATGGAAATTGTACAACCAGAAATTAGTAAATCAATTAAAAAGCTTTGTGAATTAGATTATCTGAGAATAATTGGAAAAGTTGGGAGACAGAATATATATAAGCTAAGTCCTCATTTTGCATTTAAATCAAGAGCAAAGAACTATAGAACAATGTGCAATGATTGGGATGAAGTAGAAGATACTTAAATTTCAGGCTTAAACGATTTAATATTAGGTAAAAACAAAAGCCCTTATCTCTGCTGTTAAGGGCTTATTACCTATGTTTGGTTATCATTATTATGATACTATTTATGATAGCATATAATGCCCAACAAATAAGTAATTAGCAGTTACTTATTTGTCAGGACTTCACCTACTTACCGAATTAAATAGGAGCCTAACTATTATGCCAGCAAACTGTACAGATTATTCATTACTTCTAGGCTATTGTGAAATCATAGACATGATTAATAGCAATAGAGTGTTATTAGAATCAGCTATTCCTTTGATAGAAGGAAATGCCGATTTTGTTATGAGTGATGAGAGACGGAAACAATCCGCTCTTGTTTTAATATAGTTATTCTTATCAGAACTTGATAAGTCAATCGAAAACTATTCTAAGCTTAGACAAAGTAGTAATACTTATGATAGCTAATAGCTGATTGTATCAGAGGGTTAGACAGTAAAATCTAACTCTCAAAGTAGTTAGACAAATAGTTGATAAAACATATATTTCTTACAATAATAATACTTGTAACAGGTTATGTCAATTAGTAAATATAAGATAATTTATAGCATTTTATATTACAATCAGATTACTGTAATAGGGATGGTCTATTGACAGTTCTCATATCGTGAGTGGACATTTCAGATGAATGGGGGGACGTTTCCCCCCATACCCCTCTCGATAGCCCGTTTATCCTGCTCAAAACATATCGTCATAGTTTAAAAGCTTAGCTTATCAATCAGACAATTAACTCTCTCTGAAACATCCATATAATCATGCTTTTGACCCTCAATGCTCTAGAACAGATGAAACAGGATACCTCAAGGGGATACATCATTGGTTGTCTAGCGTCCTTTGTAGGCGATTCCAATGCTACTAGGAGAAACGTTTAAAATTCTAAGTAATTTGGATAATGATAACTAATAAGACAGAAATGTTGAATGTCTTTAGAAAACTTTACATATCAAATTAGACTAACCCTAT
>NZ_JARVCN010000375.1:0-25439 GCF_038442745.1 Crocosphaera sp. Alani8 | reverse complement strand
GTTTGGCCTAAGTTTTCGCAGCGAGTGACCCCTGGCTTTTTGAGAAGATACGCTCAATATGTGTTTATTTTCTTGGCCTTCTGATGGATCTTTTGTATTGAGCGATCGCAATGGTACTAACCCTATCGCTTACCGCAACGATCGCTTGGATGCGGCTGCCTCCGGGGCAGCGTTTGCTCGTTCTTTTTTGAAAGTAGCTGATTTCATCAACGGACTCGACACTCGATGTCAACAAAAACTTCATCTCATCGCCCATAGTATGGGTAATTATGTCCTACGCAATACTTTACAAGAAATAAAGAATCAGGTCAGTGGTCGCTTACCAAGACTATTTGATCAAATTTTGATGATGGCGGCGGATGAAGACGACGATGCTTTCGATTTTCAAGATAAGTTATCCGATTTACCCCGCATAACTCGTCGTACTAGCGTCTATTTTAACCGAGAGGATGTCGCTTTATGGGCCAGCGATCGTCTTAAAGGAAATCCCCCTCGCTTGGGTTCAGATGGACCCCTTAAACCTCGAGAACTACCCCGCAATGTCTATCCTATCGACTGTACTAAAGTAATCTCCCGTTTTGCAGACCCTTCTGAACATGGCTATTATATTAAAGTCCCTCGTGTGGTTACTGATATGCGTTTCGTCTTACAAGATAAATCCCCTGACGACATACCTGGACGTAAATATATTGCTCAAAGCAATCGCTATCGATTATTAGAAGACGTAAGATCAAGTTAATTGAGGAGGGTTTCTATGAGAAAAAACAAAACTGTTGTTTCTTGTTTAACCGATGATTTAAGAAAGGCAATTTTACCTTTTACTAAAATTAATCCTTGGGTGGGATTATGCCGTTTTTTCTTATTGGGAACCCTATTGTTAAGCTTAGTTATTTCTGCTTGGATAACCGATACTGTGTGGTTGTTTTGTTTAGGAAGTTTCTTAGCAGGATTTGTATATTTTTTGTTGTTAATTTGTATCCATGATGCGGCTCATTACACCCTTACCCGATGGAAGTGGTTTGATGAAATTGCACCCCGTTTAGTTTCTTATCCCATGTTATGGCCTTATGGAGTTTATCAAGAATTACACTTTCTTCATCACTGTTGGAATGGTTTAGATTTACGAGATCCCGAACGAACAGAATGGACTGAATATGAATACGAAAACGCTTCCCGATGGATGCAATGGTACGTTAGACATCAATGGTGGATTGATATCTTTATTGTTGGAGGAATTGGTTTAATTATTAAAACTTTTGTTCGAGGAGTAAAATTGAGGCAATATAGACCTCGTTTACTGTGGAAATTGAAGATTGATTTTTTCTTGATAATAGTTATTCAGAGCATTTTTTTAGCGGTCGCTTTTTATTTTGATGTGATGACCCGTTATCTTTTATTTTGGCTGATTGTTGAACGAACTGTCGGCTTTTTTATGCAAATCAGAGAACATCTCGAACACGATCAAATGTGGATACAAAAAGATAACCATCAACTTACTCAATTGTACGCTGCTCGAAATATTTTAGTCCCTAATTGGGTTCAATGGTTAATGGGGGGATTACCTTATCATGGTGTTCATCATGCTTTTCCCAATATTCCCTTTTATTATTTACCCGAAGCACTCGAAAAGATTGAATTAGTTTTAAAAAAATACCATTATCCTCCAATAAAAAAGAATAATGGTTATGTGCGTACAGTTTGGCAATTAAGTCAGCACTATTCTCTTATTTCAAAAGAAAAAACAGTTTAGTTTTCCTATTGACGATTAATCATCCAAAAAGGAAAAGTTTGGCTTGGATTAATTGTTACTCCCTGAATATTAGTTTGTGCAAAAGCGTATTCTTTAGTTTGCCAAAGGGGAACATAGGGGACATCTTCAGCTAATATTTCTTGAATCCTAGCAAAAATTTCTTGTCTTTTTTGCCCATCTGATTCTTGTCTTTGTTGGGCAATTAATTGATTTACTTCCTCGTTGTAATAAAACGATCCTTGACTTTGGGAACCCCCTTCCGTACAGCCTTCTTCTGGTGAACCTTTGGCACAATCAAGAAATGGATAGATATAGTTATCAGCATCCAAAAAGTCAGGATACCAACTAGACAAAGTGGATTGATATAACCCTTGACTCAAGTTTTTAAAGAAAGCAGCGGAGGCAATACTATTAGGAGCAAATTCTAACATTCCGCCTAAGTCTCTTTGGGCTAAACTCTTGAGAACAGCCGCTACTTGACTGGAATTAACAGAACCAGAAGAATGCCAGATTTCTACAATAGCGGGGTCATCAGCAGAAAAACCAGCATCTTGTAGAAGCTTTTTCGCTGCTTCTTTATCGTTGTCCCCATAAAGTTCTTGAAACACCGGTTGAGAAACATCAAAAGCCATCGGAATCATACTGTAAAGGGGTTCCCCTTGCCCTTTAAGGATGCGTTCATTGAGAAGTTGACGATCTATTACAGAGGCGATCGCTTGTCGAACAGGTTTTTGTTTAATAAAGTCTGTCTGCACATTCAACGCCATAAATGCAATAGCGGTTCCCGGGTTTTCGATCACTTGACCATTTCCTGATTCTGCCTCCTTCTGTAATTGTAGGACTTGTTCGGGGGTTAAAGACTGATAAGCTACATCCACTGCTTGAGTGCGAAAAGCGTTGAAAAGGTTAGCTTGGTTGCTAGGGTAAATTTGTAGATCAATACCTTTATTTGCGGGGGTTTCTCCCCAATAATTCTCGAAAACATCTAATTGCACCGAGTCAGTACTAAAATTGTTCAGTTTATAACGACCGGTTCCTATTAAATTATCAGGCATGAATTTACCGTCTCCTACTTCATAAGCTTGAGGAGACACTGCACAAGCCCCAGGAAAGGCGAGAAGGGCAGGGAAAGCGGAAAAAGGTTCTTTCAGGGTGATGGTTAACTCATACTCCCCTGTAGCTTCTAAGGTGTCGATGGTATCAGCCAATAAAAAGGATGGTTTACCTCCATTGTTGATAAACCTCTCCAAAGAAAACGCCATGGCCTCCGCATTAAAGGGGGTGTCGTCGTGGAAAGTTACCCCTTCTCTTATGGGAATGGTGTAGGTTAGACCATCTTCACTGATAGTTGGCATTTCTGTGGCCAGTTGGGGTGTTAAGGTGGTAGTTCCCAGTTCGTAGGTGTAGAGGGTATCACTGAGATTGTAGATGATCGTTAGTCCTGACATTTCGTAACTATCTGCCGGATCGATGGTACGAGGTTGGGCCGTGGTTCCTATGGTAATGCGATCGCCTGCTGTTGTTGCAGTGGGAGAAGGGGTTGTATTTGTTTGAGGTTGTTGGTTACAAGCAACTGTTAAGAGGAAACAGAGGCTAAAAAGAGTAATAAATTTTGTTACTTGGCGTAGTCGCTTCCAAGGCCAAAACCCGTTTATGATCATAATCTAGTGTTCTCAGGTGAATGCTATTTTTTGCTGACTGATAATTGGGTCAGAAGGTTTCTTTTGCATCTATTTATTATTATTCAACCATTGACGAAACTCCCGAATTAGGGCATTATCTCCTATTTGTCCACGTTTTTTTAGTAACGTTAAAATTACTGATGTAGATAAAATAGGTAAAACTTGAGAATAGTTTTCTTCTTGATAATCGCCGTATTTTAAATAATTCATAAAGAAAATTACGTCGAAAAAAAGCTTTAAATAAACGTGCATCAATCAATACCAAACTAATTAAAAACAATCGATAAAAATAAATTTAATTAACTTTAAACAAGGAAGCTTTTTTATTATTATTTAAGTGAAATTAAGGGAAGTATCCCAACAATAAATACCATCAATTTCAGTAAACATAATTCCGATATGGCTGGATTTTAACTTCGTTAAAATGTTGGGATATTCTCTGTTTTTTGCCCTACAACTTCTGTCTTCGAGAGCAAAAGGAGATCATTGTTCCTCTTGATTGATATCCTGAATCTTGACAAGCATATCTGGCCAAGTGCGTTGATTGTCCATATCAAACTGGGCACCCTTTTCATCTGCCCATTTAAAGCGTTTAACGGCTGGCGTTTGACTTGTTGCCTGATACAACCAATAAGCTTCTGCACGTAATGCGTCTTCAATAGGTAGATCTATTGACTCATAGACAGATTGTTTAGTGGCATTAATAGACTCAGATGGCCATAGTGCAATGCGTTTTGCCAAAGCATCAACAAATGCTCCGATTTTATCAGGATCTAATGCTCGGTTAATCGTACCATAAGCCTCTGCTTGATCAGCATCAAAGTCCTCTGCGCCCAAAACAATCTCAAGGGCGCGACCAAGCCCCACCTGTCTAGCCATACGTGATGCACCACCACCACAAGGCAATATTCCCATCCCTACTTCCATTTGCATAAATTTGGCCTTCCCCCGTGCGGCAAAACGCATATCGCAAGCAAGAGCAAACTCATGCCCACCACCACGGGCAAAGCCTTCAATCTTTGCGATAGTGGCCTGAGGCAGTTTGCTGATACGTTCTAGCACAACCTGCAAATCTAGTAGTTTTACCTCTTCACGAGAAACGGCGATCGCAGACATATCCTTAAGAAAATTCGTATCAGCATGGGCCACAAAAATCTCAGGATGGGCGGATTGAAACACAACCACCTTGATATTTCGGTCAGTTTCGAGCTTTTGAGCCAATATATTTAAGTCAGCGAGCATCGCCAAGCCTTGAATATTGACGGGGGGATAGTCGAAGGTAACCCATGCGATCGCATTTTCAGTCTTGACGTTGAAAGTGGTGAAATTGTCGTAGTTCATTTTGTATCTCCTAATTTGTTTCAATGTGGCGTTTGATTTATCTCATAGCAGTTTTCATTTGCATAGATTAAAAAGTTTCTAGCTTTGAGGCAGGAGGCAGGAGGCAGAAGTTAGATTCTGAGATTCGCCACTCAATTGAAAATCGCTATCAGAGGACTCTTGGTTTAGTTCTCAATTCATTTGTCTCAGCAGTTTCAGGCATCAGTTTTCAATGACTACCTTGCCTATGGCTTGTCGGCTTTCCAAACGAGCATATGCCTGTTCGGCTTGTTCAAGGGAATACTGTTGTTCATCAAGTACAGGCCTAAGTCCACCTGAGTCTACAATCTGAGTTAAGCTACGAAGGATTTCCCCATGTTGTTCTCTTTTGAAATTGTGTAGCATCGGAATGAGCATAAACACGACATGCAATGACAACCCTTTGAAGTGAGCTAACGTCAAATCAAGCTCACACATCGAAACGGTTGATGCAACTTGACCATTGAGTGCGGCTGCTTCAAATGAATTAATCATGTTTGCACCACCAACAGAATCGAAAACTAAATCAAAACCTTTCCCCTCTGTGTATTTGGAAACGTAGTGTTCAACCGATTCTGTTTTGTAGTTGATCCCAATTGCACCCAGTTGTTTAATTAGGTCTAACTGTTTATCACCGCCACCCGTCGAATAGACATCGGCACCAAAGTGTTTTGCTAGTTGTAAAGCGACATGACCAACGCCACCGGAACCGCCATGCACAAGAACTTTCTGTCCTTGCTTGATACCCGCACGAGTTAGTCCTTCGTAAGCCGTAATAGCAACCAGGGGCAAGGCAGCGGCTTCACGCATCGACAAGTTTTTTGGTTTATGGGCCATCAAGTTGGCATCTGCTACTATGTAGTCAGCCAACGTACCCGGCAAATCTGCTAATCCGCCCGCACAGCCATAAACTTCGTCGCCAATTGAATAGGCTGACACACCTTCACTAACAGCCTCCACTGTACCAGCAAAATCCATGCCCAGAATTGCTGGCGTATTGGGCGAGAGTGCTAACGCCTTGCCCATCTTACGAATCATTGTATCCACCGTGTTTACGCTCGATGCAACGATCTTCACCAGGACATGACCCACTTTAACTTGAGGTTTCTCAATTTCTGCAGGTTCAAACTTTGCGTCTTCTCCATAAGATTTTATGAGCATTGCTTTCATTTTTTAGTCTCCAATTAATTATTGTTTGGTTTGGAATGCTGGGAAACACGGCAATTTCTACACCATAAGCAAGTGGCAAAGATAGTATTTGGGGATTTCACATCAGTGGCTCAAATTAATAGCTTGAAACCATTGATTAGTGATGTCTTTACCTTGGCAAAACATCGAACGTACCCTTCCCACGGACGTAAATAATGCACTCCTCTCCCGTTTGGCAGAAAGCCTGATGAACCGTCTCTCCTGATGAACCGAAATAGCTACCAGGCTTCAAAGTCTTAAGATTTTTCTCATTCAGTAGATAATGATTGAGTTGCCCTTGGATCAAAACAGCACGGAATGTCGAGCCGTGGCTATGAATTTCTCCACTAAACCCATCAGGTAACTTGACGAAGGTTCCATTTAACTGATCATCTTGTGGGTTACCCCAAAGGAAGGCTACTTTAGGACCATCAGCAGACCCTGTTACTTCAGTTTGATCGATCCAAGCGATATTTGATGCATCCAGCCAAACAAGGTTTGATTTATCAACGTTAACAGGCCTTTCGCCATTATCAAATGCTTTCTCACTAGGAAGGACAAGATATGGCCCTTCCTCAATTTCGATGTATGCCAGATTGCTGTTATCATCAGCAGAGGTAATATGCACCTCTCCAGCAGGCTGCGTCCAGAAAGAACCTGCCGGCAACCACATATTTTCCGCACCTGGATCATCGTTATGAATGAGACCACTAATGACTACACCACGGTAGGTGACATTATGAATATGAGGTGGGGATGAGAAACCATTCACAAACTGAACCAGGAAGCCTGACGGACCAGAGTCCGTGCGATCGCCCCAAAGTGTAGCTGCTTTAGGGCTTTGGTCTCCACGAGCTGGGTTGAGTGGCCCCCACTCAACTTCAGATGCTTGGACGACTTCGGCTTTGGTGTTCAGCTTGATAGTTTGAGATGAAGCCTGCATGCGAACCAGTGTGGTTATCAAGAGTGCAAGGGCAAGTATTAAAAAAGTTTTAATGTTCTTCATTTTACTAGTCGATGCTGCTTGTCAATATCTTTTATATGGAAGCAATAATTGTATATTAATCATTCGGATTAAAAAGATAAATGGCCTTGAAGCGAAATGATAATTCGGATATTTTTGATAAATGGATATTCTATCGCTCCGCTTATTGATCAGAATTGCAGAACTGGGTGGTGTCACAGCGGCAGCGCATGACCTATCAATTTCGCCGGCAAGTGCCAGTGCGCGCTTAGTTAAACTCGAAGAAATTTTAGGATTTCGCTTATTCAACAGAACAACCAGGGCAGTTTTACTGACAACGGATGGAGAGCTGTTTTTACCATACGCTCAACAAACCTTAGAGACATTAGAAACAGGTTTTAGCGCAGTTAGGGGACAAAGTTCGGACGTTCAAGGGTTGCTAAGAATGACCATGCCAGGCTCTTTCGGCCGAATGTATATCATCCCTATTCTGGCCAAATTTCAGTCTCGCTATCCACAAGTCAAGCTTGACTTACGACTATCTGATGAAGTTCTTGATGTTGTCGAAGGAGCTTATGACCTAATTATACGAAATGCAAGCTTAGCAGATAGTGGATTAATTGTACGTAAACTAGCTACTGATAGGAGGCTACTGGTAGCCTCTCCAGCCTATCTTAAACAATATGGTGTTCCCACTACACCAGACGATCTCGTTGACCATCGATGTGTCACACTGGGAGAAAAAAAATGGAAATTTGAAAACGGACAAATCATTAGAGTTTCCTTCTCAAACACCGTTAACGATGGCGAGGCAATGCGAACAATGCTTGAACACGGAATGGGTATTGGGATGAAATCCCTTTGGAATGCTAACGAAAGCCTAAAGTCTGGGCTTCTTGTTGAAGTACTACCAGGATTTCCACTGATCACTGAAGCATCTATCTGGCTCCTTTATCCAAGTCGTCGGATTATTGCACCAAGAGTTCGTGTAATGATTGACTTTCTAATAGAACAGTTTCAGCCAATTCCACCCTGGGGTCATTATATTGAATTATGATAAATTGTTGATAGAAAAATTAATTCAAAGAAAAGTAAAAAAATATTAAAAAATATGAAGATAAACAAATAAAAATTAAGGAAGAAAGTGAGATAAAATGGTTCTGTTGCAAAAACTTCCAAAAAGTACAAAAAAACTATGCTTTTCTAACCTTTAAGCATCAATTTTAAACAGGGACTCAATAAATTTTTTTTGAGACATACAATCCCCTTTACTAACATTTTTAACGTTGAACCTATCAAGCGCATCTGGAGAGGAGATCATAGACAAGTTATTCTCTATCAAGTTAAACGGATAATCCATAAACCTTAACTTTTTCGATATTAGGACTTTAATTAACCATGACTCAATCATCTGTAGAAAGTAATTCAGAATCTATTGTTACTAACCGTACGACCGATTTAAAACCAGAACAGCTTCCTCAATGGCAACAATCCCTTAATATTCCTTTCCTGCAAAGTTTACAGTTCCGTCTTCCTCTATTGGTTTTACTTGGAGTGATCCCCCCGATTTTAATCGGCATTAACTACGGCAGTTCTCGCGCTAGTAAAATCATTGAAAGTAATGCCAAAGAAAAACTCGCTAACCAAACTCAAGCATTAACAGAAAACGTTGCTCGCTGGAAAACGATGAACGTTTTAGCATTAGAAAATTTGAGTCGATTACCTAGCATTGTTAGTTTAGACGCTAGACAACAGCGACCACTGCTAGAAGAATTTGTCAAATCTTATGACCATCTCTACTTAGCTAGTACCATAGGACTTGATGGGATCAATATTGCTCGGAATGATAACAAACCCCCCAAAGACTATAGCTCACGGCATTATTTTAAAGCAGCTAAAGCTGGGAATGAGATTACTTGGCAATCTCTGATCAGCAAAACTAATCAAAAACCAGCAGCTTGTTTTTCCACACCCATTCGTCAAGAACAAATAGTGACAGCAGTTCTTCAAGCCTGTAGTAGCCTAGATGCAATTGTTCAAAAAGTGGGTGGCGTTAAAATAGGTAAGACTGGTTACGCAATAGTTGTGGATGAAACTGGTAAATTAGTGGCTCATCCTAACCCAGGATTAATCACAGGTGATAGCTTGACCGATTTTAGTAATCATCCTCCTGTTAAAGCTCTCTTAGAGGGCAAACAAGGTCATTTTGATTTTGTCGACCAAGAAGGCATCTCATGGATTACTTATAGTGCCTCCTTAGAAAATGGTTGGGGAGTGATTATGGTTCAACAAAAAGCTGAAGCTTTGCTACAAAAGCGACAATTTGAACAAATTGCTTGGACGATTGCTCTAGTCGTTCTGAGTTTAGTAGGATTGATTATTTTTGTGGTGGCTAATCGCATAGTTAATCCTATTATTGGTCTTACTAAAGCCTCTACCGCTTTTAGTGATGGTCATTTGCAACAAAAGATAGAAATCAATCGTAATGATGAGATTGGTGTTTTAGCCGATTCTTTTAATACAATGGCGCAACAGTTACAAGACTCTATCAATAATTTAGAAAAAAAAGCAAATCAGGAACTGCAAGAAAAGAAAAAACTAGAACAAGAAATCGCTCAACTACTAGGGGATGTGGGGGGTGCAATGGAAGGGGATCTTACTGTACGCGCAAACTTAAACTCGGTGGAAATGAGTACTGTATCTGACTTATTTAACGCCATTATCGATAACCTCAAAGACACTGCTATTCAGGTAAAAAGCTCCACCACTCAAGTTAGTTCATCCTTAGAAGAAAACGAAAAATCAATCCAAACCCTAGCCCAACAAGCTATCGAAGAAGCAGAAGCTACCCGTAAAACCTTGGGATCGGTGCAAGAAATGTCCCAATCCATCGAAGCCGTTGCCGATAACGCCAACCAAGCAGCCACCCTAGTAGACGATACCTACAACGTAACTCAAGAAGGGGCAAAAGCTATGGATGACACCGTAGATAGTATTTTTCAGTTACGGACAACCGTAGGGGAAACCGCCAAGAAAATGAAGCGGTTAGGGGAGTCGTCGCAAAAGATTTCTCAGGTAGTGTCTTTAATCGAAGAAATTGCCCTCAAAACCAACTTATTAGCCATTAACGCCAGTGTAGAAGCCCGTCGTGCCGGTCAACAAGGGGAAGGTTTCATGATCGTAGCAGAACAAGTGGGATCTTTAGCAGAACAGTCAGCCTTAGCCACCAAAGAAATTACTAACATCGTCGAGGCTATTCAAGCAGAAACCAAGGAAGTAAGCCAGGCCATGGAATTAGGCACATCTCAAGTGGTGGACAGTACACACCTTGTTAAAGCTACAAAACAAAGGCTAAAGAGTGTTCTAGAGAGTTCTCAAACTATCAACGATTTAATGCAATCTATCTCCCAAGCAACGGTTTCCCAAACTGATACCTCCCGTATGGTAACGGAACTGATGCAACAATTTACCCAACAGTCCCAACAACGGTCTACTGCTTCTCAAACTGTTGCCCAGTCGATGCAAGAAACCGCCCAAGTTGCCCAAAGATTAGAAGCCGCCGTTGAACAATTCAAAGTTAGTTAAGTGATTCCCTCTAATTGCTTTTTAACTGATTGTTTAAGTAGGTTTTGTAGTGCAGGAATTTATTTTTTTAGATTAAATACTTTAGGTATAGATTGCCATTGGTGACTAATATTTTGATGATGATTAATTTGATTATTTAGACAAGAAAATCTAATTTTTTCTCCTGCTTTAATCGAAAAATTCCCTCCATAGGGGTTAAAGTATTTGGTATATAAGAAAAACAAGTATAGTTAATTAAAATAAGATTGAGACAAAAAAAGAGTATAATTAAAAATAGTTTAATATATTTTTAATTTACTAAAAAATATAGTTTACTTGCGCTTATTATTGTTAGAATTAAGGTGCCTAAGTCAAAATAATTGCTAATGAACGATAATCTAAACCTAAGTAATCTATCAACCATTCCCATTGCACCAGAAGGTTTTAAATCTGGTTTTGTCGGTATAATTGGTCGTCCAAATGTGGGAAAATCAACCCTGATGAATCAATTAATCGGACAAAAAATAGCCATTACATCCCCTGTTTCCCAAACCACCCGTAACCGACTGCGAGGGATTTTAACCACGGAAAAAGCCCAGATTATTTTTGTAGATACCCCAGGAATCCATAAACCTCATCACATTCTAGGAAAAATTATTGTTAAAAATGCCAAAACTGCTATTAATTCTGTTGACATTATTTTATTAGTACTAGATAGTTCCGTCAAATCAGGAGGAGGCGATCGCTACATCATTGATCTACTAAAAACAGTTAATCAACCTATCGTTTTAGGACTTAATAAAAGCGATCAACAACCAGAAAGCTATCCAGAAATTGACGAAACTTATTTGAGTTTAATTGAAGAGTATGACTGGCCAGTGCTGAAATTTTCTGCCCTCACAGGAGAGGGTTTAGAAACCTTACAAAATAGCTTAATTGAGCGATTAGATTCCGGTCCTTATTACTATCCACCAGAGCTTATTACCGACCAACCCGAAAGGTTCATTATGGGAGAACTGATCAGAGAACAAATATTACAATTAACTCGTCAAGAAATTCCCCATTCCGTTGCCATTGCGATCGAAAAAGTAGAAGAAACCCCCAAAATAACCAAAATTTTTGCAGCTATTAATGTTGAAAGAAACTCTCAAAAAGGTATTATTATTGGGCAAAAAGGAACAATGCTAAAAGCGATCGGTACTGCTGCCAGAGAACAAATTCAAAAACTAATTGCAGGAGAAGTCTACTTAAAACTATTTGTCAAAGTCGAACCTCAATGGAGACAGTCTAACCTACGTTTAGCAGAATTTGGCTATCGAGTCGAAGAATAATCTTTTCTAGAAGATTCTCAGAAACTATAATTTTTTTCAAAATACTGGGTACTCTAGAGCCGAGAGGCACTAATCCCAAGCTGATAGGACCCAGTCATGAACAGTCGTTACTCTAACTCAGATCAATTTACCGAAGAACTTTTTGATGAAGATATTACCCAACTCTTTGACGACTTGGGACAGGACTCAGATTTACTAGAACCCGAAGAAGACTTAGACGAATTAGCAGATTTATTTGAACAAGATTTATCAGCAACTTCATTCGATGAAGAAGATGATTCGATGGAAAGTTCAACCTTATCATCTTTGCCCTCGGATGAAATGATTAGCGAGCTTTTTGATAATGACATAGTTTGGGAAGACGAGCAAGATTCTGAGAATAACAAGTCAGAAGAAGAACTGGTTGATTTATTAGAGGATGCCTCACAATTATGGGAAACAGAACAAAAAAACAACGATGAATTTTTTGACGATTTAACCTCTGCGTTTGACGAATTCGCTGAAGACGATGAGATCGAAGAGTTGCAGGAACTTTTGGGGACAAAGAAGGTTGATCAGAAAACCCTTGCGGTCATTTCCTCTGTTTATCCTCCCCTAGAAACCCTAGACAAAGTTCTTGCACAACCAGCAACCGAAGAGGTTTTAGATGCAGCTACTATTGCAGAGTTAACCGCTTTGATAGCAGCCCCGGCTAACAGTGAAGAGAAACCTCTCACCTCACCAACCTCTCCCACTGCATCTGGGGTTCCCACCGTTGCTCAAGAAGAGGACTTGGACTTAGAGGATGCTCTGAAAAACATTGACAAAGACCTCGAAGTCATGCTGGAGGAAGCCGATCGCATGGGAGGTTCCCCCACCATTGCCCCATCTCCAGGAAAACGCTTCACAGGAACCTCTGCAACCCGCGCTACCAAGACGAAAGCCTTTGAGCAAACTATGCGGGTTCCCATCAAACAACTGGACAACCTCAGTAACTTAATCGGGGAATTAGTAGTTAAACGCAATAGTTTAGAACAAGATCAAGACAGACTTAGACAATTTTTAGATAACCTGCTCAATCAAGTCCATAACCTCAGCGATGTGGGGGGACGAATGCAAGACTTATACGAACGAACCCTACTCGAAGGTGCTTTATTAGCCAGTCGCAGTCCCAACCGCAGTGGACAGCCAAGTATATTAGGGCTAAATCATAACAATAAAGATAATGAGGTTAACCCAAATAATGAAGGAGAAGATAAAGATTTAGATGCCTTAGAAATGGATCGTTTCACCGGTTTCCATTTACTCTCCCAAGAAATGATCGAATTGATTGTCAGGGTAAGAGAATCAGCCTCTGACATTCAATTTTTGGTAGATGAAACCGAACAAGTGGCCCGTAATTTGCGACAAGTGACCACCCAGTTACAAGAAGGGATGACCAAATCTCGTATGATTCCCTTCGCCAACACCGCCGATCGCTTACCCCGTGCCATCCGAGAAATTTCTACAAAATTACAAAAACAAGCCAAACTGTTAGTAGAAGGTCGAGATGTTCTCATCGATAAGATGATCCTAGAGCAACTTTACGATCCTATGACCCATCTGGTCAATAATGCTATTACTCACGGTATTGAAGAACCTTCCCAGAGAAGAAAACAAGGCAAACCCACAGAAGGACAAATACACTTACAAGCTTTTCTGCAAGGAAACCAAACCGTAATCACCGTTGCTGATGATGGGGGTGGTATCGATGCAGAACGAGTCAAACGAAAAGCGATCGAAAAAGGTTTAATTACTCCTGAAGAAGCTGGTCTTCTCTCGGAAACAGAGATTTATGACTTTCTCTTCCATCCAGGTTTTAGCACCCGTGATCAAGCCGACGATTTTGCCGGTCGTGGTGTGGGTTTAGATGTGGTTCGCACCAGTTTACGGGACATCAGGGGGTCTGTAAATATCGATTCTACCCGTGGGAAAGGAACCACTTTCACCATTCGTTTACCCTTAACCCTCAGTATTAGTAAAGCCCTCTGTTGCATCAGTCATCGCGCCCGTATTGCCTTTCCGATGGATGGGGTAGAAGATATGAAAGATTATCTACCCAGAGATTTAATGGAAGATGAAACCGGACAACGGTTTGTGATTTGGAATAGTCAACGTCTGCCAGTTTATGATCTTAAAGGCCTCTTATCTTATAATCGCCAGTTAGGTCGAAGTAGTGTGTATGGTGGTAAACACGAAGAAGATACCGTATCTTTGGTTCTTCTCAGGGGTGCAGGCAGTTTATTAGCCATACAAGTGGATCAGGTCATTGGAGAACAAGAAATTGTTATCAAACAAATAGAAGGACCTATTCCTAAGCCGGCTGGTATTGCAGGGGCGACGGTACTAGGGGATGGAACGATTATGCCTATCGGGGATGTTCTAGAACTGATCGCCATTGCTCAAGGAAGATTACGCACTGATAGCGGCAATGGTCTCTGGCAGAACAAGGGTAAGGCTTTTGACACCTTGACAGGGGACAATGCTGAACCAACCGTTTTAATCGTAGATGATTCTATTACGGTACGGGAGCTATTATCTTTGAGCTTTAGTAAGTCAGGATATCGAGTGGAACAGGCTCGCGATGGTCAAGAAGCTTGGGAAAAACTGCGTTCAGGGTTACCTTGCGATCTGGTCTTCTGTGACATTGAAATGCCCCGTATGAATGGATTAGAATTTCTTTCTAACCTACAGAAAGAACCTGACCTTTGCAGTCTACCGGTAGCCTTGTTAACCTCCCGTGGAGCAGATCGCCATCGCAAAGTAGCCGCCAAACTAGGAGCAACTGCTTACTTTACCAAGCCTTGTCCAGATCAAACCCTCCTCGAAGCAGCAGAACGGATGTTGATGGGAGAAATTTTATTAGCCGGTAGCACCAAAAAACCGATGCCAAAACCATCCGCCAAGTCTGATTCTGAGGAGAATTCAGACAATGGTCAATCTCCCTCTGATAGCAATTTAGTGTTAATTATCGATGATTCGGTAATGGTTCGAGAAATGCTATCCATGAGCTTTACGAAAGCTGGATACGAGGTAGAGCAGGCTAGAGATGGTCAAGAAGCTTGGGAAAAATTACGGGGAGGTTTGTCCTGTGCGTTGATTCTCTGTGATATCGAAATGCCGAGAATGACTGGTTTAGAGCTATTGTCCCGTCTGCAAGAAGACAAGAGACTTTCTGCTATCCCCATTGCCATGATTACCTCCCGGGGCGCACAGAAGATGCAGCGTATTGCAGCTGAGAGAGGGGCTAAGGGCTATTTTGTCAAGCCTTATATTGAGGAAGTGCTATTAGACGCAGCTAAACGCTTAATGGCTGGAGAGGTTTTATTAGAAGTCAACAGTTTGATTGAACAGTAGGGACACAAATTAGGTTATCATAGTTCCTGAAGCAGCTTAAGACTTTCTGAAATTTTTTCCCACGATGAAGGATCTTTGTTTCGATGGTGTGCATAAAGTACATTTGGCATGATACAACGTTTTTAAATCTTATCTGCTACTAGAGAGCTATTTCCAGTCGAAGTGTTCTATTTTCGTAGGGAACGATACACATTTTTAGGAGAATCATTGTCATGAAAACCCTTGTTCGTCTTTTCGCTATCTTGATGGTACTCATAAGTTCCGTTGGGTTCGTTGGTTCTGCAGTTGCGGCTGAACTGAACACAGTTGATGCTAAGTTAACCACAGAATACGGTCAAAAAATTGACTTAAATAACGAAGATGTACGGGGTTTCCGTCAACTTCGTGGGTTCTACCCCAACTTGGCTTCTAAAATCATCAAGAATGCCCCTTATGATACCGTAGAGGAAGTTTTAGACATTCCCGGAATCAGTGCAACACAAAAGCAACGTTTAGAAGATAATTTAGAGAAGTTTGTGGTAACACCTCCTGCTAATGAATTAATTGAAGGTGGCGATCGCATTAATCCCGGACTTTACTAAACTAAATCTAATACTCAATATTTTTACGGTTAACCCACTGATTCAAAAAGTGGGTTTTTTGTTGTGCATAACTTGAAAGAAAAACGGGTGGTTCCCTGAGTTCGGAGTTAGGTTATCCTAGTACAAAGAAAAGTGATGAAACAACAAGGAAAGATGCTATTGTTTAGTTACTTTTGCTGTAAGTTATCACCAAGCTTAAACCTTTGAAAATATCTATGAATAACATTGTAGCTGTAATCCTAGCAGGAGGATATGGAACCAGAGTTAAACATCTCCTTCCTAATATTCCTAAACCGATGGCTTCTGTTGTGAATAAACCTTTTTTGGAATGGATAATTTGCTATCTTAAACAACAAGGAATTACTCAACAAATCATTTCAACTGGTCATTTAGGAGAGGTAGTCGAGGAACATTTTAAAACACATCTAGTCAAAGGAGTAAACATCTATTGTTGTCGTGAAAATGAACCATTAGGAACGGGAGGAGGTTTTGTTAATGCAGTGCAGCAAGTTAATTTATCTCCCAAAGCATGGTTAGTAATGAATGGCGACTCTCTGATTGTAGCTGACTTTCAGCAACTAGAAAATTATTTAGATGATCAAGATGTTGGGTGTGTCATTTTAGGAGTGCGGGTTGATGATGCTTCCCGTTACGGTTCATTGGTATTTGATGATTCAAATACTCTTTTAAACTTTGCTGAAAAAAAAGCAGGAAAAGGTGTTATTAATGGAGGGGTTTATTTATTTCGCCACGAAATTTTAGCAGAGTTTCCCTCACAGTCAAATTTAAGTTTTGAATACGATATTTTTCCTACTTTACTACAAAAAAACATCAAAATCAAAGTACATTCTATTGAGGCACCATTCTTAGATATTGGCACTCCAGAAACCTTGCCTAAGGCAGAAACATTTATTAGAGAAAACTTTATCAACTTATTAGAATTATGTTAATTTCACGCGCCCCAGTTAGAATCAGTTTTTTTGGAGGTGGAACAGACTATCCAGAATATTTTTTGCAACACGGAGGGGCTGTTTTAGCAACAGCAATTGATAAGTTTTCTTATGTTACTGCTAGTCCGTTTCCCAGTCACTTATTTGACTACCTAATTCGAGTTTCTTATCGTAAAGTTGAACTGGTTAAAACTGTTAACGATATAGAACATAAAGTGTATAAAGAATGTTTAAAATTTTGCGGTTTAGATAAAGATATTGAACTACATAATGTAGCCGACTTGCCAGCATTTACTGGTTTAGGTTCATCTTCTGCTTTTACTGTATCGGTATTACAAGCGTTACATAGTTTTAAAGGTGAATTTGTAAAACCCATAGATTTAGCTTACGAAGCTATTTATGTTGAACGTCATCTAGTTAATGATCGAGTTGGATGTCAAGATCAATTAATGTCAGCGATGGGAGGTTTTAACTTAGTTGAATTTAGAACAGAAGAAGATATTATTGTTAACAGAGTCCCTATTTCTCCACAAAGATTAGCAGAATTTGAGTCCCATATTTTTATTGTTTTCACAGGAATAAAAAGAAGAGCTGCTAAGGTTGTTGAAAAGCAACTAAAACGAGTTGCTGATAACACAGAAACCCTTAAACAAATGAGAAAAATGGTGGATCAAGGTTGGGACATATTAACCAGTAATCAATCTTTATCCGCTTTCGGTGAATTATTAGATAAAGCTTGGGTAGCGAAAAGAAGCTTAGATACAGTCATTTCTAATCCTGAAATCGATACGATGTATCAATTAGGACAAGAAGCAGGAGCTTGGGGTGGTAAATTATTAGGTGCTGGTGCAGGGGGTTTTATGTTATTTTTTGCACCTCCAGAAGTCCATCCTAAACTAGCACAAGTTTTTATTAATCATCAGGTACTTTCTATTAAGATTAATGCCCCAGGTTCACAAATTATTTTTTCTTAGGTTCATTAAAAATACAATATTTTGGTATGATAGTTTTTGCCTATTTTTATGACGAACCTTTATTGAAGTCAGATTTTAAAACCACTATCGAAAATTTAAAAGTAGAAAAAATTTATTATGATGTAGGAGCTAGAAACGAATTTAAAAAACTGTTTATAAACTGCGAGATATTAGCACCAGATTATTTATTGATTCGTCAATTAGAAGAGTTAGGGGATACACCCGAAACCGTCATCAACAATTATCAAAAATTAACTGAGTTAGGCATAAAAATTGTTATTTTAAATGATCATAAACTAGATAACTTAAATGACCTAGAATGTTTAAAAAATACAGTAGATATTGACATTAAAGATCCTCAGTTATTAGAAAATATAAGAAATAATCACAAATATTTATCCCTTAAGAAAGGACAAGCTTTAAGACGGACTAAATTTTTACCACCTCCAGGAAAAGCACCTTATGGGTATCGTAGGGGAAAAGAATCTTATCTTATAGATCGAAGTACCGCACCTATTATTAAAGACTTTTTTGAGCAGTTTTTATTATTTGGTTCTTTAAGAGGTGCTGTGAATTATCTAGCTAAAAAATATGGTAAAAAGATATCTGTTTCCACAGCAAGTCGTTGGCTAAAAAATCCCGTTTATCGAGGAGACTTAAAATACAAAAATGAGGAAATTATCTCTAATACCCATTTACCAATTATTTCACGAGATGAAGCAGCACAAATTAATCGACTATTAGGGAGAAACCGAAAATTATCCTCAAAAACAGCCAGCGCAAAACATTCTTTGACAGCTTTAGTTAGTTGCCAAAAATGCCATAATTCAATGATAATTAATCAGGTAACCCAAAGAAGCAAAAAAAAAGAATATCTCTACATTCGACCTCAAAAATGTCCCTTAAATCCTCAGTGTAAAGCTATATCTTACCAAGAAGTTTTAGATAAAACTATTGAGTACATTTGTGATAACTTTCCTAATCAAGTCAAAGATTTTGAGCCAAAGAAAATAGAAGTATATAAAAATAATATCCAAACTAAAATAGAAGAAAAAAATAATATAATAAGCCAATTACCCTCTTTAGTTGAATCAGATATTCTCGATGAACAAACTGCACAACTGAGACGTTATAATCTGAATATAGAAATTAGTCAACTAAGTTCCCAACTTGAACAACTTCCCCCAGAAAATTTAAAAAACATTGCCGAAGCTGTCTCATTACCCAGATTTTGGCAAGATTTATCAGAAGCAGAAAGAAGGTTCTATTTTCGAGAATTTATACGTCAAATTTATATCGAACAAATTTCAAAAGTAGAATGGAATTTGGAGATTACTTTTATTATTTAATTACTTGTATCATTACTTAAGTATATTCTGAAAAACTCAACTATTTTTGAACATCCCTTGTTTTGTTCTCAAAATTTTCTTGAAGTAACTATCTATCGATTTATATCTAAAATAAAATCGTAATCATTCAAATAACCAGGTTTATAATTCTCTTGTTTATTCAACTTTGCCTACTTTTGATATACTATAAGTATGATAATGTCACCTCAATTTTCACGAGAAGAAATAGAACACATCTCTGAGATATTTTATTTACTAAATTTCTTTTCTCAGACACAGCTAGAACAATGGAGTCAAGTCCCTGAAAGTTTTCCGCCAATTTGGGTAGAAACTGGTTGCATTCATTGCAATGTTGATAATTCAATTCGTTTTTTTACTTATGTCTTTATTGGACGTATTGACTTAATCCCTTTATTTTCTGTTCTAAACAAAAAAACAAAAAATATTCTTCATGACGAAATTAAGGTACTCTTAGATTATTGGATGACAGAATTTTATGATTTTATTTTTCTAAAAAGAGAAGAATTAGAGCTTAGTGATATTGATAAAATATGGTTGATTTTAAGTAGACTCTGTAAAATTGCTTTAAGTTACGAAGATTGGAAAAGATATCCAATTAATGAGTTATCCTTTGAATATTTTCTAGCAAAGTACACTCATCCTTATGATCCCATCTAATACCAAATCCGCTCTTGTTCACCTCTTTTAAAATTGATAGCTTAAAACTTAAAAATCCTTCTGTATCTTGCCTGAAAGCTAGAAAATTCTAATCTATGCACAAATAAAAGCTGCTATTAAAAAGTAGTAGAAATAGCTTGCACCGGACAAGTAGGAATACACTGCTCACAAACAACACAACGAGATCGCCTAAAAGTTAACTTAAAAGTCTCTGGATCAAGCACTAAAGCTTCCGTGGGACACACTCCGGTACATAACCCACAGTCAACACATTGTTCCTCATTAATACTAATTTCACGACTAGCTAAAGAAACCCCTATTTCTTGGGACTGCATCCAATCAATAGCCGCCTCGATCGCATCAATATCTCCCAACAATTCTAAGACTAACTTTCCTACTTGATTGGGTGCAACTTGAGCGCGAATAATATTAGAAGCAATGTTAAAATCTCTGGCCAAACGATAGGTTAATGGCATTTGTATAGTACGCTTGGGAAAAGTAAGGGTAACTCGTTTTTTCATAATTAAATATAACTTTAGAAATTGATAACAGCTTTAAAAAGAGATGAAATATTATAAAATATATAAGAGGTTAAAAAAATTTTCGTTTAATAACTTATATGGCTGAAATTGTTAACGCTAATCGTATCAGAAATACACTCATCGCTTTTGCCGCTATTGCTCTGAGTATAGCGATATTCTTTGGCTTTCAAACCCAAACCGGTTCCGTTTCTCTGGAAAGCCAAGCTAAAGAATCAACCCCCATAGAAGTAGCTGTCGCCAACGGCAAACCCACCCTAACTGAATTTTACGCCGATTGGTGTACCAGTTGCCAAGCAATGGCTCCAGAATTAGCTCAATTGAAGCAAAAATACGGTGATTCCGTCAACTTTGTCATGTTAAATGTGGACAATAATAAGTGGCTACCGGAAATTTTGCGTTATCGTGTGGATGGTATCCCTCACTTTGTCTTTATCGACGATTTAGGTAAAGCGATCGCCCAAGCGATCGGAGAACAACCCCCTTCAATCATGGAGGCAAACATAGAGGCACTAATTGATCATCAACCCCTACCTTACGCCGCTTCTACAGGACAAACCTCGGACTTGAAAGACACTAATAACCCCGTTAGTGATCCCCGCAGTCATAGTTCCCAGGCTAAACCTGGATAGGTTCAAGATAAAAGGGAACAGTGACCGGTTATCAGTTATCAGTTACCAGTCACTGTTGCAGGTTTCTCCTTAAGTAAAGTCAAAAAGATGGTTATCGCTTTCAGACAGCATCTATGTGTTATGTGTACCGTTCTAGTTTTGATTTAGTTAACAACGCCGTCCGATAAACCCTATACTGTGCTATTTGTTGGAACTAGCATAGAATCCGAGGAGCGAATAATCATTTCTCCTTCTTGTAGAGCTTGACGCAACTGACGACCGGTTTTCCAAGCACGAACTTTATTTATATTCCAACGAGGATTGATGGGATAACCTACGAACCCTGATCTAAGAGCAGCATGGTTGTCTAAAGGGATAGTAGTACGAAGTAATATGTCTTTGCTTAAGTCTACTACTGTGGTGGCAACGCTTGTATTTCTGGCTTTCATCTTCTTCTCTCCTTATCTTCTTTGGTACTACAATTCTGCAGGTTGTCTCCATTTTATGACAAAATATTAACTTTGCCTACATTTTTCTTAAAATTTTTTATCATTAGTCTCCAAAACGATATCCTTTGCCATATACTGTGTGAATCAAGGGCCCTTCTTCTTCTATTTTCCGTCTTAACAAACGAATCAAAGCCGCCAACACATTGCTACTGGGTTTATCAGATTCTTCCCACAAGCACTGATGTATCTGTTCATGGGTTAGGAGTTGCTGAGGATGCTGCATGAAGTAGGATAATAGCTTCACCTCCTTATCAGAGAGATTGAACATTCTTCCTTGACGATAAGCTACTTGATTGTCTTGATCAAGCTCTAAATCTCCCACCATTAAGCGACTTGTTGCAACGGTTTCTAGGGCAGGGGAACGACGTAACAATGCTCTTACCCTAGCCATTAATTCTCTTAACTCAAAAGGCTTAACGAGATAATCATCTGCACCTGCGTCTAACCCCATTACCCTATCATCAAGGGTGTCTTTTGCGGTAAGGAATAAGACTGGGGTGTTTTTTCCCTGCGATCGCAATTCTCGGCAGATAGACAGTCCGGGTTTACCAGGCAACATCCAGTCTAAGATTAACAAATCGTAGGCATTTTCCACAGCTAACTGATAACCTTTCTCTCCGTCATCGGCTATATCTACGTCATAACCTTCGTGACACAAAACATGATACAAGGGTTCCGTTAATTCCGCTTCATCGTCCACTAAAAGTATTTTCATGGTTACTATTTATATGTAGGGGATTAAGATAACTACACCCCTACAAAATTTGTTTATGTAAGACTGATATCTTGCGCTAGTATAAAAGAACTTAAATGAGTCAGCAGTCAGCAGTCAGCAGTTAGCAGTTCCTCACTCCGTTCCGGCGCTATCGCACAGCGTTCAGCATTCGTTTAATCTTACTCACAGTAGATGATAGGGATTGATATGTTTCAGCTGATGGCTGATAGCTGAACCCTTACAAACTAGCCAGTTTTATCGAAGGTGCAAGATGTGAGTAAGAGATATTTTATTAGAAGGGAATAGGATCATCAGCTTCATTGGTTGATGCAGAGGACATTTCTTTTGATCCACCAATATCGTAATCATCTTCATTGTAATTGTTATCCATTTTTTGAGATGATTTAGCTGTATCAAAAGAAACGACATTGTCCAAAGAAGAAGAGGAAGTTACCCCATCCAAAGGATAAAAGCGAGAGATCACTAATTCTGCTCGTTTTTCTTTGAAACCTTCCTTCCGTTCAAAAGTATTCATAGATAAACGCCCTTCCAAAATTAAGCGATCGCCTTCTGTGCAAGTTTCTTTCATCTGCGTTGCTAAACCACCCCATCCCACCACTTTTAAAGTAGAAGGGGGATCTTCGCTTCGTCTCCCCTCGAATTCTACTAACATTTGCGCAACTTCTGTCTGGTTATCTGAGGTATAGCGTAATTCAGGATTACTAATAACTTTCGCCATCAACACGCAAGTATTCATTTATTTAATTTCCAAGATCAACGGTATCACTATTTTATCATTCCCTACTCTTCCCTGTTCCTGGTAGCGTGGATGCACCTTCCCCACACTCCTCATTTTGAATCATAATAAGAAAGAAAGTCTTAACCATAAGGAGCCTTGATGATTAGTATTGATTTAGCTTTAAAATATACCCCTCTTCCTATTTCTGTGCAACGCAAAGAAGTTGAGGATGCACAGAAACTCTACGAGCAGATTGTTAATGCCATGAAATCAGGTACTGCCGAGTTAATTGAGTTAACTTGTGAGAAACAAACAGAAAAAAAAGTAGCTGTAATGAGCGATCAGATCAGTGCGGTTATTCTGTCTCAGAAAGATGGTGGTGCAGCTGCAGGGAGAGTTCCTGGTTTCTTTTCTATGGTTGAAGCAGAGAAATAAGTACCTGGAAAAAATAAACTTTACTCTGAAGTAAGCAGGGGAGTTGGGAGTTGGGAGCAGGGAGAGGTGTGATCCAAGGCGAGGTTTCCTCGCCATTGGAAAGCGCACCTTAAGGGATCACAGCATTTGTCCGACTACTTACTAATATTAATTCTGACTACTGACTCCTGACTACTGACTCCTGACTACTGACTCCTGACTACTGACTCCTGACTACTGACTCCTGACTCCTGACTACTGACTCCTGACTACTGACTCCTAACTCCTAACTCCTAAGCAACAATAAAATCTAATAATTGATGACTTAGTTCTAATTTGGAACAAGAATCTACTATTTTTTGTTTTCCTTGATTATCGATTAAAATAGCTTGATTCGTATTAGTACCAAAACCTGCTCCTTTTTTATCGATAGGGTTAGTAACAATAATATCCAAATTTTTTCGTTTTAATTTATCTAAAGCAGGGTTGACAATATCTCCTGTTTGTGCTGCAAAACCAATTAAAATTTGATGGGGTTTTTTTGCGTTTCCTAACTTACTGAGAATATCAACAACAGTCTCTAATTTTAAGTTAGTGGGTAGTTCTTTTTTCGGTAATTTATAGTTAGCATAATCAGAGGGTTTAACATCAGCTACCGCAGCAGACATAATAATAATATCAGACTGTTCTGAATGGGTCATTACTGCCGCTTTCATTTCCTCAGCAGTAACAACAGGTATTATTTTATAATCAGGGGATATGGGTAATAATTCCGAAGCGATCGCACCATGAATAAAAGTAACCATCCCACCACGATCGCTAGCTGCTTGAGCTAACGCTAACCCCATTTTTCCAGTGGAAGGATTACCTAGAAATCTCACTGGATCAAGATGTTCTCTTGTACCTCCTCCAGTGATTAAAATGCGTTTCCCTTTCAAGTCTCGTTTTCCTTGGGTGTAAGCTAAAGAATTAAGTTTGTTAATAATTTCTTTCGGTTCAGCCATTCTCCCCGAGCCGATGCGATCGCAAGCTAATAAGCCTGAACCCGGACCAACGCCATGATAACGAGGATCTGTCTTTAATTTTTCCCAGTTACGTTGAATTATGGGTTGCTCCCACATTTCCGTATTCATAGCAGGAGCGAGTAAAATGGGACAACGGGAGGCTAAAACCGTATTAGTTAGTAAGTTATCTGCTAAACCATGAGCCAACTTACCCAACGTATTTGCAGTTAAAGGTGCAATGAGGAATAAATCAGCCTCTTCTCCTAAAGCAATATGTAGGGGACG
Source organism: Crocosphaera sp. Alani8 (assembly GCF_038442745.1). Taxonomy (NCBI): domain Bacteria; kingdom Bacillati; phylum Cyanobacteriota; class Cyanophyceae; order Chroococcales; family Aphanothecaceae; genus Crocosphaera; species Crocosphaera sp. Alani8. The sequence goes on along the minus strand of NZ_JARVCN010000375.1, from coordinate 878 downwards.
GGAATGGGTTGCTTGCCAAAAATCTTTATCTGTATATGCCTGATGGCGACTGAGGGTAGCAACCGTTAAAGGTTTGATGAAGCGTTGAGCAGTTTCGGTGAGAATGACGCGAACTTCTGCACCAGACTGAAACAAAGAAGAAACAACCTCACAGACTTTATAAGCAGCAATACCGCCGCCAACGCCTATGAGGATTGATTTAGACTTGAGCATAATTATGCTTCATCATAAGCTTCGATATCGAGCAAATGTAGGTAAGGTTCTGCCAGATCCTGGCGTTGGAAAGCGATCGCACGTAATGTATGCCAATCTTTGAGAGCTTCAAAGGGGTTAGCATAATCATCTTGTTCGAGTCGTCTTGCCAAATCTGCTACATCATGCTCTGTAAACACAGCAATGTCTTGCTCTGTCAAACTTAAGGTAGTCATCCCGCACCTCCTGTGACCTTGCTAATTCTTTTCCCTCTATGATTGTACCCTGATCTTTCCCGAATCTTGTCATTCTTTCCATTAATCTTATTCTTTGTTTTGAGCATTTAGCTATTAGCTTTAACTAAAATTTGATAAAACTAGCGTTCATTTGTATTTATTTAAACTTGGAGATAATCGCTGATTTTTGCAACATAACAAATTCGACTAGGAATATTAGTTACCTAAATTGAAGAAATATTAAGTTTTACACATTAGTAAAAGTGTAAAAATAAAAATCAAAAAGGATTATAAATCATTTTTAACGTGAAAAACAAATAATTGAATAAATTACGGCAAAACTAATAATTTAGCTAAAGATAGTTAAGTTTAACAGAGGTAAGTTTGGAACTTTGCTTGAAGCTTCTCAAAAAGTCTGGGGGGACTCGCCGAAAGTTAGGGGACAAAGAT
>NZ_JARVCN010000374.1:0-2931 GCF_038442745.1 Crocosphaera sp. Alani8 | reverse complement strand
ATTTCATCCCCATGTCTGAAGCCAGGGGCTTTCATGCTCCGATTTTCGGTAAAAATCACTCACCTCTTCTAGTAAAGATGAGTCAGAAACTTGGTCAACGCTCAACAAATCTAGGTCGAAAAATTCATCTACCCATTCAGGCCATCGTTCTTCTGGGATCAGTTCAATGGCACGGTCAAGAAGGTTCAGTAAATCTTTAGTATCAAGCTCACTACGAATCAACTGACGAAGATAACTAGGATCAATTAGCATGATAGCTCCACAGTTATGGCTGAAATAAATCTTCGCTCTTTTTAAAAATGACGGGCATAATCTCCAATTGCTTTAAGGAATTCTCCCAGAGCTTCAGGGGGTATTTTATCAATAATCTTATCCCAATCAGTATTAGGAGCGAGTTGAAGAGAAATGCCGTTAACATTACTTCCACAAAAAATGATTGTTACACCTGGATTAAGTTGTTTTAAAAATTGTGTTCGTTCTTGCTCAGAAAGTCCATTAATCTGATCAAGAATTTCCTGGGGGGTCATTTGTTTGACTCCATTTTGTTCCATCATTATCCCTCACAAATATAAGAATAGCATTGGGTTTCTAAATTGACTTAGGAAGCTATCGAAAGGTCTTGCTTCTGTTGATGGTGTTGCTGATTAACTTGATAGATTTCTGTCATGCGTTCACTAGCTACCTGCCAGAGTTGTAAAAAGTCTTTAACATCAAGTTCTTGGACTGTACGTTCTAAATCAAGAGTAACCTTCAAACTTTGTCCGTCTCCGATGAACTCAGCAAAGTCTTGTTTTGAACCTGGACTTAATTTTTCAAGGCCCATAATCATTTCCCAGAGCTTTTCAGTAGTAACATCGCGCTTTCCATTCAAAAACTCACTAATATGGTTTTCGCTAATGCCCGTGATCTGCGATAGAGCTTTCCCTGTAATCCCCCGCTTTGTTTTCACTTTTTTGAAAGTTTGCCTAAACATAAAGCTGGCGTTAGTGTATTGGTGTATAATTTATCTAGTTGATTAGCATATAGGCTAATATAGAAACAACATAGACTAATCTAATTATGTCACAACCACAAATCGCACCAACACGAATCAAGAAGAAATAAGTAAGCTGGTAACCCCAGAGTTAATAAGGGAACTCTCAGCAACTCAGAAGGCAACCAAGCTTCTCAAAAAACATCAAAATTACTTTTATTATTGCGCCAAGTTTCCAATTAACGCCAGATTAGGGGTTGCCAGAGGTCTGTAATCACTTCTGGAGAAATGAATGAAAGCTATATATAATCTGCCTTGTGGCGGATTTGATTATGATGGAAAATTTTTCTTAAGTTCCATCATCAACCCCCCTATATCACAGTTAGGGGGGACGTATGACCTGGCTTAGATACAACCGCCGAAACCCCTGTCCTGTGTGCCAAGGCGATCGCCCTGACTGTCGCCAAAACACCACCACCGGCCTTGTCCACTGCCGAAGCAACGAAGCCAACCCCAAAGACTACTTATACAGAGGTCAAGACACATGGGGATTTAATCTTTGGGCATATAAACCCGATGCAGATGCTTGGACTGATGAACGTCTCCAGGAATGGCTTGAAACAGTCACCAGTCGCCAGTCGCCAGTCACCAGTGACTCTTGGACAACCCCTAACAGTCAAACAGAGGTCAATCCAAAGAAGCTGCTGCCTATCCCAGAAAGAGATAAGGTAATAAGGGAAATATTGGGGCAATTAGAGTTAAGCGATCGCCATAGAGAGCAACTCAGAAGGAGAGGAATAAGCGATCGCTCCCTCGATGACGGAAACTACCGTAGCATAACTCAATGGCAAAGCTTAAGAAAACCTGTAGATATCAGATTATCGGGTGTGAACCAATGGGGAGATAAACTCAATAACCCCTGTGACGGTATTTTAATCCCAGTACAAGATGAAAACGGACTGTACACGGGATTAAGAGTCAACAACCTTAACCCAGACAGCAACGGTTTAGGAAAATACCTGTGGCTATCATCAAAGAACTCCAGGGGCATACCCATTGACCTACCATCGGGAGAACTGCCCATTGCGGTGTATTTGCCCGACAAGCCCCCTGAAAAACCAATAATAGGGTTCACAGAGGGACTTGAGTACAAACCCCTTCTAGCTTCCTTAAACGTGGGGATTCCGATTATTGGTGCTAGTGGTGGTAACTTTGCCAGTAGCAGTGAGGCAATAGAAGCTGCGATCGCGTCCATCAAAGAACGGTATGAATGGGAAGAAAATACCCAGTACATACTGTATGCAGATGCAGGATCAATTGTTAATAATAGTGTAGCGATCGCCTATGAAAAATTAGGACAAATCGTACCTGATTTAAAAGTAACAGATTGGGGACAATTACAGGATAAGAAACATGGCTTAGACATTGACGAAATTGATGTTGAAAAACTTGAGATAAGCTTAATTCCGATTAACGAGTTTAAGGAAAAATCAGAGCAATTAATTTACCAGAAAAAGGCATTTGAAGCCTGGAAAACTTGTAAAGTTTTTACCCCAACAAAAACAGTAGAGCAAGAATATTTAGATTTACCTGTACCAGAGAAGAACTCGGTGTTATGCGGTAAATCAGGATTAGGAACAGGAAAAACAACGAAGACAATAGAGTGGTTTAGGGAGAATTTAGAAGAGTATGGTGCAGTAAGTTTAGGATACAGAAACTCGTTACTGTATCAGTTTTGTGAAAAGACTTCTAAGGTCAAGAAAGAAACGAATAAAAATATAGAGTTTACCCATATTCATGAACAAGAAAGTAATCTGTATATTAGGAATCCCCAAGGAAAAGTAGCAGCGTGTATTAACTCTCATTATCGTTTTAGGGCTAATGACTTTGAAGAGAAAGTATTACAGAAATGTTGAATGTTAGAAAAAAGCCTGGAAAAAATCTGTTTAAAATGATAA
>NZ_JARVCN010000373.1:0-2953 GCF_038442745.1 Crocosphaera sp. Alani8 | reverse complement strand
GGGCTATATCCCTGATTAAATCTAGCTTGTAGCATTTTTTGTCCCCACGCCAGCTCCCCAACTTTTTCCCGTTTTTAGCGATCGCCGTGATTGAGTGGTGTTCTCATCAGAACGGAGCCGAACTGATCTGACAGCCCACATCAGCTTTTCCCAAAACTCCTATCCCCAGTCGCTTTCACCGAATTCCGGTCGATGCGACATTTTTGCGTCGCTCCCGATCACTGATTGGGTTTGAGCAAATCTGCGATCGCCTTTTGTTGCGCTTGGTTTTCGTCGGGAAAAGTTTGACGAGAATCAGTAATTAACCAATCCAAAGCCGCTTCTTGGACATCGATAGTTGCGCCTGTTTTATCCACGCAGTAGCGTCCAAACACCAACTTATCCACTAAACGAACCCCCGGACCGAGACGAGAATACTCGAAAATAACGCTGTTATCCACCGTGGCACCGCTACAGATCCAACAATTGGGGCCGATCATACTCGGTCCAATAATGGTTGCCCCATCTTCTATATGGGTCATTGCGCCGATGTAAACAGGCCCTTGAATATTAACCTTATCCCAGTTAACGGATACGTTTAAACCTGTATAAATGCCTGGTTTCACTTCTATCCCAGGAATCTGTACATTTTTAATTTCTCTTTGCAATACACCACGAATAGCGTGCCAATAATCAGGAACTTTTCCAATATCGACCCATTCAAAATCCATGTCTACTGCATAAAATGGTGCGCCTTTTTCTACCAATGTTGGGAATAGTTCGCCACCGATATCGTATTTTTGGTTGGGAGGGATATAGTTAATTATCTCTGGTTCAAAGATATAGATCCCTGTATTGATACTGGTACTGAGTGCTTCTTCGACGGAGGGTTTTTCCTGGAAGGTTTGAATTCTTCCCTCTTCATCACTCACCACTACCCCGTAACTGGATACAACCTCTTTGGGTACAGATTTTGTGACAATTGTAGCGATCGCTCCTTTTTCCCTATGAAACTTGACCGCTGCTGTCAAATCTAGGTCTATGAGAGCATCCCCGCATAAAACAATAAAAGTATCGTCAAAAAAGGGGTTAAAATCGTGAATTCGCCTCAATCCACCAGCCGAGCCCAGGGCTTCACCCACTAAATCACCATCGACAATTTTTCCTTCAAAAGAATAACCGATTTGTACGCCAAAGCGTTGACCGTCGCGAAAATAACTCTCTATTTCTTCGGCTAGATGGCTAACGTTAACCATAATTTCGTTAAAGCCGTGCTGTCGTAGAAGTTCTAACAAAAACTCCATCACAGGCTTCTGCAAAATAGGAATTAATGGTTTAGGTATGGTATGGGTAATGGGACGAACTCGAGTTCCTTTCCCAGCGGCCAGAATCATGGCTTTCATGAATACTATTTCCTCAATCTTTGCCACAGGTATTTGGGGTGACAATGCTTAGTTTACCATTAACTTTTGCCATATTTTGATTATTGTTTCAAATTGCTTGAGTTATACTCGCATCTTCCACCTGTACTATAAAGTGTTGGTGAGTTTAGGGTGTGGGGTGTGGGTTCTCGTCAGGACTCAGGTTCATAGCACTTCAATAGTGAGATCCTGATAAAATTCTTCTTGAGATAATTCTACTTTTGATTGGGATGAGAGTAGGAGTAAAGCCCAAAATACCCCTACTCTGTCTTGTTTGTGGTGGTTTTCTTGGGGAGGATTAACTTGATGCCATCGCTGTAATAAATCGTCTAAATCTAGTTTTCGTTCTACCGGGGAAGAATCTGTCCACTGTTGGGCGAAAAAACTTTCTAATTGTTGGGCTAATTCCGTTAAGTTTTCTTGGTGGGCCAATTGAGTTACCATTTTCATGGCTTCTCGTTGGGAGTGAGGTTTCGGGGTAGCTTTGCGACGGCGAGAGGGAGTTGCTGTTTCTATTTCTTCGGCTATTTCTTCTATGTGAGTGATTAATTCTTGTAGGGTGACACGACGCTGACGAGGGGGTGGGGCTGCACTGCGACGACGAAGATGTTTTTCTAGGTCTGAAATACGGAACTGTTTGTGTGTTTCTTCGGTCAATTCATCAGTGTCATAAGGTATTTCTTCGTCACTGTTGTCCCTATCCAATCGTTCTAAAGAATCTGCTTTAAAACGCACTAACATCGATGCCCACAGAAAAGCTTGTCCTGATCTGGGCAAAGTCGCCTGTTCATAGATATTATCCCCGTATTGACCGATGCCTAATTCACTTAAAAAACGATCAATAACATCAATTACTTTAACGTCCCAAGGATCGATTTCTCCTTGTTGGGCTAAATTAATCAGGGTTTCAATTACTTCGGTGGCTGAAGAATTGGTTATGGGTTTTAAGGGGGTAGTATTGCTTTTGGGGGAACTGGCCATAACTAACTAAAATTGATCTGCTTGATAAGTATAAAATTGCTGAAATACCCCGATGGTACCAAATTCGTAATTGGGGACTGGGGAAGGTAAAAGCAATTCCGTTTCGTAAATACTAAATAATAAATAATTTTGACGAATGGTTTTGTTGGCAATAACCCGCTTGATGTGGGGTTTTCCTGTATCAACCAGGGTTTTGCAGTGACTGGCGAGAAAATTTCCTAACCCTCCAGATGCTGCTTGTGAACAAACCTCGTATTTTAAATAGCTGCTTAGGGTATCGGTTGCATAAGTTTCGTAATCCATTCGTCCGGGGTTGGTTAACACCATACCTGTTCCCAAACCGATCAAGCTGACTCCCCCGATAACTTTGATTAAGTGTAGTACATTCATGTCATTTGATCACCACGATTAATATTGAAACGACTATAGATAATTTTTTTCGTTTAATTATAGCTCTGTTTGTTTGTCAGGATCTCCAGTCTAAAATTAAGGGTAAGTAGCCACAAATTTCAGCATGAAAGGAAGCTTCTCAAAAAGTCTGGGGGGACTCGCCGAAAGTTAGGGGACAAAGA
>NZ_JARVCN010000372.1:0-2968 GCF_038442745.1 Crocosphaera sp. Alani8 | reverse complement strand
ATTTATATTGTGATGAAGAAAAACCCCGCGATCGCTCCCGAGTAAAATAAAGAGTACGTTGGGTTTTTATTAGTTCTTGATTATTGTTCTCTAGTCTTGAAAGAGAACTAATGCAAACCCTCTTCAAATAAGGGTTTTAGCCATCGCTTCTCATATCAACTTTTCTTGGTGCAAGATGTGAGTATAACTTATAAATTATGCTCTCAATTTGTAAACTTTCATAAAGATTATGGAACTCAGCCAGCATAAGTTATTTGATTGCTTATAATCGACTTGTATTATCCGATTTTAAGCTATTTTTCTTCATGAAACCCATTTCAAGACTAACATTACTTACCCTTTTGATCACTGGGGGAATAATGGTATGTCAAAAACCAGTTATTAGTGCTTTTGGACTATTTACTCAAGAAGTTACTCAGATTAGTCAAAGTCAGGAGACTGAAGCAAATAGATTATATGAAAAAGGAATAGAAGCGTTAGGACAAAATCAGTTTGAAGCAGCAATAAACTTTTGGGAACAAGCTTTAACATTATATAGGGAAGATGGAAATAAGAAAGGAGAAGCAAATACTTTTAATGATGTAGGCTTAATTTATGGTTTGTTACATAAATATAAAAAAGCTATTAGTTATCATGAACAGTCTTTAGCGATTAGAAAAGTAGTTAATGATCTCAAGGGCCAAGCTGATTCCTATAACAATTTAGGAATTGCTTATGAGTCACTAGGACAATATGAACAAGCTATTGATTATCTTACACAGTCTTTAGTAATTAGAAAAGAAATTAGTGATTTCAAGGGGCAAGCTACTTCCTATAACAATTTAGGAAATGCTTATGGCTCACTAGGACAAAAGGAAAAAGCTTTAAGTTACTATAAGCAGTCTTTACAAATATCTAAGCAAATCGAATACAGAGCTATCCCTTCGGCACACATAAGTTGACAAAAGAAAAAAGGCTGAAAGATAGTAATCATGAGCAATCAAAGTAATTATCAAGAAAAACAGAATAAGAAAAGAGGCTATATATTTGTAAAATAAGTAAAGTAATCGAAAGAAAAGTAAAAAGTTGATTAAAATAGATGAAGATAAATAAATAAAAATTAAGAGAGAAATTAGGATAAAATAGGAGTAAGTAAAAAGCCTTTAATCCTTATATTCTCTGGATTACAACTAAATTGAGTTAACGAATTAGGGACATAAAAGTTTAGAAAAGTTAGAGTGTTTACTCATTAAGAATAAGGAAAAAAGGGTCAAAAGTCAAGATTGACTAAAATCATATTCAAAAGAATAGTGAAAGGAGGACGAGTAAAATGAAACTTTGGGTGGAAGAAGAACTAAAATTTTTCGATTTAGGCGATAAACGGTTAAATACGAGACTCGAAAAAATCGTCTCAGAGTTATCCGAACATCCTCATGAAACGGTACCACAGGCGATCGAGAAACCATCAGATGTGCAGGCTTGTTATGAATTCTGGGAAAATCGTCATGTGAAAGCGGAAAAAATAATAGAAGCGCATAAAAAAGCGACAATAGAGAAGATAAAAGAAGAAAAAGTGGTGTTAGCGGTGCAAGACACAACGGATTTAGAATTTGCCCCGAAAAAAGGGAGAAGAGGATTGGGGAGTATAAGTAAACAAGGTGCAAAAGGATTAAAAGTGCATAATGTCCTGGCTGTTAGTGGAGAAGGAATACCATACGGCTTGTTGAAGCAAAAAGTATGGGCAAGAGAAAAAATGAGGAAAGGGAAAGGATATGTTGAAAGAAGGCGTAAAATAGAAGAAAAAGAAAGTTTTAGATGGATAGAGTCTTTAAGAGAAGTGCAGGAGGTAATAAAAGAAGATATAGAGTTAATAACAGTGTGCGATAGAGAAGGAGATATCTTCGAGTTGTTGGCTGAACCGTTAAGAGAAGGCTCACAGTTATTAATCAGAGCAGCACAAAATAGGAGAGTAAAAACAGAAGAGCAAATAGACAAATTATTCTCTCAATTAGAGAAATTGGAATCAATGGCAGAAATAGCTATAAAATTAAGGAGAACACCCCGAAGAAAACCGAGAATAGCAAGATTACAAGTGAAATGGACATCAGTGGACATCCAACCACCTCTCAATAAACCAGAATATGGACAAATGGAACCCATTAAGGTAAATGCGATTGTAGCCGAAGAGATTCAAGCTCCTAAAGGAGAAAAAGGAGTAAAATGGGTACTATTAACGACATTAGCCGTAAATAACTTAGCTGATGCTCAAAAAGTCCTAAAATATTATACATATCGTTGGTTAATTGAGAGATTTCACTATGTATTGAAAACAGGTTGTGGGATTGAGAAGCTAATGTTAGACAAAGGAGAGCGACTAGAAAGAGCATTGGCCACCTACAGCATCATTGCCTCAAGGATATTGTGGCTCAAATATTGTGCAGTAGAAATGCCAGATGAAGCAGCCGACATTGCGTTAGAAGAAGAAGAATGGCAGGTGTTGTACTGTGTAATTACTAAAAAAAAAGAGTTACCGTCAGAAATACCGACAATATATGAATGTGTGAGGTGGATAGGAAGATTAGGAGGATTTATGTGCAGAAAAGGGGATGGAGAGCCAGGAGTGCAGACCTTATGGAAAGGATGGCAAAGATTGAGTGACTATCTGAAAATGTGGATAATAATTAAAGAAATGCCAGATGTTATATAAGTATAAGTATTATATGAGTATGAGGATTATACCAGTATAAGTTAAGAAGTGAATGAGTAGGATTAAAAAATGAGTAGGAGTAAGAAGAAGGAATATGAAGAAAAATGAGACTAAAGTACAATAGAGGGAGGATTTGGCAGAAGAATCTCAAAAGATACAAAAAGTAACTGAAGAAATTAGCTAGAGATCAAATAACTTGGCTAATAAAAGTGGTTTTTATCTTATACATCTATAGCAATCAGGAATGATTTATGAGAATGAAGATGGGGTTTTTTATAGAGC
>NZ_JARVCN010000371.1:0-25693 GCF_038442745.1 Crocosphaera sp. Alani8 | reverse complement strand
AGTCGCTACTACTACTATTGACCGTCACTGTTCCTTCGGCTTTAACCGCAAAGGTCAAGGGAGGACTGACACTAGAGCTATTGTTTGGTTCAAAGGCAACTGTTTGTGTCTGTGCTAAAGGAGTAGAGTTAGTGGGGTTAATATTGAGTTCGGACTCGTCGGTGATAGTGCCTGTTAGGGGATCAGTGGTAATAGCAGTTTCTGTCGTTAAATTGATGGGTAAAGTTTGAAATTGATTGCTATTGTTTTGAGTAAAGGGAATAGTTGAAGTACTGAGTAAAGGTAAAAAGTCGTTAGGCTCCAAACTCATCAGAGAATCATCAGTTTCTAAAAAAATGTCATCAGGCAAATGCTCTGATGAAAGTTGAACGTTGTAAACGGAGGTGTTTTGGGGGTTACCCATGCCAGCAAGAACACCCACTTCTTCTTTTGGTGTGCCATTTCCAAGAATTTCATGCCCCAAAAGATTTTGTTCTAAAAAACTTTCCATAAAAAACACAAATTATCTAACTGTCCCCTTCATGTCTTTCACAATACTTTAGTGAGAAGAAAAAAAATATGAGGGTTTTTACTGGTTTTTTTTCTAGTTTTTTTGATTTGATTTCCGTATTTCTACTGTTAAGGAAGGTCACGCCAAATTTCATTATCATACGCTAGACACAAATGTTTAAACATCTAAACATCTAAACATTTAGATGCTCACTTAAGCTAAAATAAGATCATCCATTAATTCATCTCCTTATGATCATCACCGTCGCCTCGTTCAAGGGTGGCGTTGGCAAGTCCACCACTGCTTTGCACTTAGCAGCTTACTGTCAACAACTAGCACCATCTCTCTTAGTAGATGGGGACTTAAACCGCAGTGCTTTAGACTGGGCCAGTCGGGGACAATTACCTTTTAAAGTCGTGGATGAAAAACAGGGGGTTAAATTTGCCAGAAACTATGAACACATTATTATTGACACCCCTGCCCGTCCTACCCCTGACGATCTAAAAACCATTGCCTCTGGCTGTGATCTACTGATTCTGCCTACCAGTCCCGATGCTTTGGCATTAGGAGCAACCCTGCAAATGGTAGATGCCCTGCACTCCTTAGAAGCCAACTATCGAATTTTGCTGACCTTAATTCCCCCTCGTCCCTCGAAAGCAGGTTCTGAAGCCAGAAACGCCATTAAAAACGCCCAACTGCCCCTATTTAAAACAGGGATTCGACGGTTGGCAGTGTTTCAAAAGGCAGCCCTTAAGGGGGTTCCCGTCAATCTAGTTAAAGATCCTTATGCAAATGCTGCTTGGGATTGTTATGTCAAAGTAGGCCAGGAGATTTTACCATGAGCAAAAAACCGTCAAGCCGATTTGATGACCTCTTCAGTGCAGCCCGTAGTAAAACCCAAGAGACTTCATCAGAGTCAACTACAGCAAAGGAAACTAAGAAAAGCAAAAGCCGTGACCCTGATTATGTGAGGACAACGATCTATCTTCCTAAGCAACTCCATCAGCAACTGAAAGTGGCTGCGGTTCAAGGGGATAAGGATATGAGTGAGATTATAGAAGGGTTGGTCAATGCCTGGGTTCAGTCTGAAAATGCTTAAACATCTAAACATCTAGACGTTTGAGCATCTTTAGTCAATAAGGTAATGATGGTATCGAAAGATATTTCTATATGCACTTTCTAGGATGAAAACTATAATAGATAATATCGGGCTTTACTATTAGAAAAAAGTGATATGACATCTTCGGATAAATCCCATGCACAAGATAATCAAAACAAGCCAACTTTAGTGGCTTTAATTAAAAAGAATAAACCTGAAACTTCACCAGAATCTCAACCCAAAGCAGAAGAAATTACACCCCCTAAAACTTCCAGTCAATCTAGAGCTAAAAAAAAGACAAGCTCTACTACTAAGTCTAAGCAAACCACAAAATTAACTGACTCTAAGAAAGCAGAAAATACAACGACTAAAACCGCCCAAAAGAAACCTCAGTCAACAACTCCTAAGAAAACAAAAAATCAATCTCAATCAACATCGGCTCCCAAAGAACCGAGAAAACCTACGGCAAAAACTCCCAAAACAACTAATAGTCAATCTAAGGAAACAACCTCTCAAAAGGCTAAGACGAATCCCCCATCAAAAACAACTCCTAAAAAATCATCAAATTCTTCTCCTAAAAATCAAAATAGTTCCCCTAAAAAACCTAAGCAACCCACTCAAAAAAAACCAGCTAAAACTGAATCAAAAACTCAAAATCAACCCCCGACTTCTCAACCCAAAAAACCTAAGATTGACCCCATTCAAAAAGCCTTACTGTATAAAAACGAGAAGAAACAAAGATTAGGCATTTCTGACTATCAAGACCAGATTAATGCTAGAGATATATCTTTATCTCTGACTGGAATTATTTCAGTGGCCGCAGGAAGCTTACTACAGACTTTCTTAGCTGGCAGTATCATGGGACTTTTTCCATTAACCGCACTGGCATGGTTGTCAGCAGCCTTTGCTAAAAATACCTTCACATTCCATCGAACAGCTTTAGATATTAAACGAGAAGAAGACGCTGAAAAGAAAATAGCTCAACTGTTAAAAGATACCTATTTAAACGATGGGGGAGAAATTTATTCATTATTAGATGAAAATACCTTAATAATCCCTGACCCAGAGGGATATAGACAAGATTATCTTGATATTGGTCTAACCTTACCCAATGGCCAATTTTTAGCCATTTCGGTTAAAGCCCTCAAAGGGGAAAAAGACTTTGTGTATATTGACCAAAAAACCAACAAATTACGTTATCGCAACTCTCATGGACTCAAACGTTGGAATGTTAATCCCATTGATGAATTAAGGCGACAAATAGACTGGCTCTGGGAAAATACGAGGATTTTGAATACTTCTCCCCTTGGGATTGTTATTATTATGGCTCCAGCAAAACTGAAAACTTTTGATGATGTAGCGTATCAAATTGGGGATATCAAAATTCTTGAGCTTGACAATATTTTAATTGTTCGAGAAGAAGACTTACTAACTCTCATTAATGAGGTATTATCTAGAAGGAAGGTGTAAATTCCGTGTCCTATAAGACTACGCGCACCTTTCGGTAAACTGAATAACCCCTGGAAATATGCGTTTTTTGTTCCACCAAAAAACATTCCTATCGGGATTACAAGAGTTTGAACAACTCCAGGTAGTGAACCAACCCAGAGATATCTTTTATATAGTTTTATGTTAACAAACATGACATTTGTACGTCAAAAACTTACCCAGGCTGACCCTAGACGATTACCAGTCATTGAGCCAGCTAGGTTTGCTTTTGGGGACAAAAAACTGAAAATATAGCAATATTAGAGATTATTTCAAGGAATCCCAGATAATTCAAGGGTTGTTCACTTTGACCCATTAACCAGAAGTGAACAATGGAAAAAACCTCCAATCTAAATTCATCATCACATTACCCTCAGAAAAAGCCAAAGAATGAGCTTCACTCTCAACGTTGTCAATTAACAACAGTAAACGGGGGTAAGGTGTCATGAAAAACCAACTCACCCCTACTAATCGTGCTAACCAAGGGACACACAGGGTTAAATTATCAGTTAACCGTCACCATCATGACAAAACAGTTAGCAACCCCAAACATTATCGGGACGGCTTTAAAACCCAAGAATTAACCATCAACGGGTTAGCCTCTGCCGTTAAGCGTGGTCATGCCTGGAGTTGTGCCACCTACGACCACAGCATGAGGTCAAAAGCCAATTATCAACAAGCTCAACTGATTGGCCTTGATATCGATAACGGCTTAACCCTCAACGATGCCCTCAATCATCCCTTTGTCAAGCAGTATGGACAATTAATCTACACTTCGGCATCCCACCAAAAGCCCAAAGGAAACAAGGGGACAAGGGGACAAGGGGACAAGGGGACACGGGGACAAGGAGATCACCTTGTCCCCGTGTCCCCTTGTCACCTCCTCTCCGCACCCTGTGACCGCTTTAGAATCGTATTTAGTGCGGATCAACCCATCAAGGATATAGAAACTTATGAACATTTAGTTAAAGCTGTTATGGGGCATTTTCATGAAGCTGACGAAGCTTGTAAAGATGCCTCACGGTATTGGGCAGGGAATAGCCAAGCAGAAATATTTATCCTCGATGGAGATCCCTTACCAGCTTCGTTAATTGAAGAAGCAAAAGAACAAGCTAAAATCGAATGGGAAGCCAGGGAAAAACGCCGTCAGGAAACATTAGCACGGGTTAACAAACAAAACCCCGACGAAGTTAAAAGCCTAGCCATAGAAGCCCTAAACTTCATCCCACCACGGCAACCAGGAACCGGAACATACGAAGAAAGCTTACGGGTTCTCATGGCCTTAACCACCATCTTTGGTCAAAGTGAGGCGATCGCCATTGCCGAAGGGTGGAGTCCCCCCATGAAGGGATGGAACCCAGCAAGAAAGATCCAAGGGTTCAGAGTGGGCGAAGTCACCGCCGGTACATTATTCTGGATCGCGCAGCAACACGGCTTTAAATTCTCAGATCGTCAATGGCATTCAGAGGCCAGATCCCCCATTGAACCCGATGCCGACCAATATCAAGCTTATCTTGAATGGGAAATTGAACAAGAGGAAATTGAACAAGCCATCGCCACCGAAGGGTTTATTAATAGCTTAAAAGCCAAACTCTTAAAATTAGGAAACTCTTTAAAAGGCTTTGGCTTAAACACGAAAAAAGCTCAAAAAACTAAGGTTTCACCTCCTAAGAAATTAGCCATTAAACCAGGAGATGCCCTCCCCACACCAAAAAATTATAAAGGAAAGCAACCCCCAATTATTACCTTTCCAAAAGGTCATCGACATCAACTGATTTGGCAATTAAAGAAATTAGGATGGACAACAATATTAGATAGTACCGCCACGGGATTAGGCAAATCCCATGACGCTGGTGTATTCAAAAATACTCGCGGTAAAACTTGGTATGTTGACATCAATCATCGTAACGTTTCTACCCAGACCGTTGAAGAGAATTACACCGATATTAACCCCCGTCACTTGGGGATTTATAACGATGGAAACGGCTTTAAATTACAAGGGATAAACCAGATAGAGCCAAGTAACTGCCATCTTGCTAACTTATTATTAACCCTTAAGAATAAAAATCATAACTTTGAAAATGACCCTACCAATAACGCCCCTAATCCCTTATGTGCCTCTTGTATCTATCATCAAATGAAAGAGACATTAGAAGACGGTCAAACCATTGCTAAATGTGCCAGTAGTTCAGGGGATGGATATGGCTTTAGACATCAGAGAATGAAAGCCTTAGAAGAAGAACTTAATCGCTTACACCCGTATCAATTTTCCGACGTTGATTATCTTGAAGATGGTACCTCAAACTATCACAATGATGTCGCTTTTATTGAAGAAGCTAGTCGTACATTAACGCCGACTCTTATTACAGGGAAACTAACCGACTTTGACCGTACCCTGATGGATATACAATTGAAAGCTCCTGAACTTTTTGAGGCATTAAAACCCCTTTTAAATCTACGCCCTTACCTAACAGGTGATGAAAAAGTTAGACACGGACTTAACCATTTTCAAATTCTAGAAAAGTTAGGCAAACCACCAGAAAACTTAGGGGATATTATCGTTTCTTTATCTCAACTCCTCCCCAACATTAAAGATTTAATTGTCAAAGCAGATACTACCGGAACCATTGATTATAAAAAGCTCAATATTAGTAAGACCATTGCCAAAACAGCCAGGGCTGGCTTTAAACGACAAGCTTATGCTAAGACCTTGGAAAATCTCCAAGATTTACCCAATAATTGGTTAATCGATTTTCTTGAAGTTTGGAATGGTCATCAAGGGGCGTTAAGCCTATCTAAAGGTTCTTTTACCATCACTAAACCTGATGAAAGAACTTCCTCTATTATCAGAGAAATGGGCTTAACCGTTCTCTTAGATGCCACCGGAAATAAGCGAGCTTTAGCTGCTAAATTAGGCATTAATCCTAATAGTATCATCGAGATTCAAGAAGACACCCCCATCTATAATAATCTCACCGTTAAAGCCGTCGAAACTGAGGGCATGGGGTCTAATAATTGGTCAGAAAATGCCCTAGAGCGTATTAAAGCCATAAAAGCTAAACTCTCATCACTCCATGATGATATTAACTTTTATGCCCTCAAAGATTATATAAAAGTCTTAGACATAGATCATTACTGGTTTTACCATAACCGAGGGGGTAATCATGACCAAAGACGTGAAGCCATCGCCTCCTTTGGTAAACCTTATATTAATATGGGAACCGCTTTGGCTGAGTATATCTGCCTATTTAACCCTGAGTTTGATGACGAAGGTAAACCCATCGGCTTTGATGAGTATTACCAAGAGTTAGCCCAGGCTGAATATATCCAATTCATTGGCCGGCCCCGGGCCCACTTATACCCAGACCAACAATTTACTATTTATTTAGTGGGGACTAAATTAGATTTGGCCTTTCTTGAGAATATGGGCATCAATGTCCTCTATCAAGATGAGTTTGATTATATCCCAGAGATGGTTAAGCGCAGGAAACGGGATAAATGGGCTATCTATAAATACGGCCTACAATTAATGGCCACCGGTCAAAAGATCACTCAACAAGCTTTAGCCCAAGGGACAGGCTTTAGCCAAGGGTGGATCTCTAAGCTGTTTAAAGGTACTAATACTCTATCTTGGAAGGACTTTTGTAAATTATTCCAGTCTCTATATAAAGACCATATAGGAAGTGGAATAATTACACCCTCCACAGTCCTAAATGCCACGATTAGGGAATGGCTTGAATTACAGCCATTAGAGTTAGCTCAAGAAATGATAATCGCGATTCATAATGATGGCTGGCAAACCGTAGTCGACTATCTCAGGTATGTTTGCCCTCATGAAGCTTTCCAAATTTTAGGCATTTTGGCCTTATTTACTCCCAACTCAGATCAAGTTTGGCACGAATTTTTGCCAGAACCACCTTTTTAACGCCCGATCATTCTTTTCCAATAGGCACAAAATGAGTCGAAGGGGTGTCCCCGTCAGGTTGTTTAGGATAAAACTGTTTGTCTAACCAACAAGCTAAAGTTGGCTTGATCAATCAAGGGTTCAATCAGTAGCAAATTTTAGGAAATATTGGCTGATTTGAGATCAGGTTATGGGATCGATCGTCAGCTTGCGCCAATATGAAGCGACCTTGCTTTGAGATTAGTTGAATTATGATCACCATCACCATCTATTCAGTCAATAGAAGAATTAGTATTTTTGAATAATGAATCATCCCAGACAACCTTTTTTTTGTCACCTTTATGAAGTATATAAGTAACTTATCAGACAAAACGGTTTTAGATTTTTAAGGTGGCTTAATAAAAACTTTATAATTGGGCTAATTTTTGGCTACCAAAAATTTGGATCAAAACTTGACATTCACTCACTGTTTAGCCCAAAAATGTCCTTTTTTTCTTCTAATTCTCTCCCTCTGTAGAACATTTGTTTTGGATCAAAACTGGACATTTAGTGAGTGTTTAGCAAAATCGTTTGTTATTTTCCTCTATAATAGGGGTTAGAAGCCCTCAAAATCTGAGCAGATCCCCTAGCTGAGTCTAATATCTTTTCCGTAGGAAAAGCGCACTTATACAACCAGAGGTTGCCGTGCGTTGGGGGAAGCCTCCCCCAAACCCCCATACAAGGAAAAGTGGTTACGTAAAAGGTTTACTCTCAATCGATAAAAATATCAGTTTTGACGTTTTGACCTAATTTTCGACTTAATATTTCCGAAGAGAATATTTTTGAGCATATTACAATTTCTCTACATTTGTAACTCATACTCAAAAGAAAAAGTCTGATAAAAATAAGTCTAATTGGCCAAGATTTGAGAGCGGTTTTACTGATGTGCAAAATACGTAATATGTCACAAGTTGTCACCCTCATGGTTGTGGTAGGCAATCAGTAGAAAGTTATGAAAAAAAAATCAAGCATTTGGATAGGAGTAGAAAATTCAAGGGAGGTGGGGGGAAGTTTCCCCCCATACCCCCCTTTCAGGTGTTTTCGACTGTACTTCGCTTATTCCGCTCCGCTCCATTCGCTACGCCCACTCTCAAACACCTAATAAATTTTGATTGATTTATATCAGTTATTGAGATTTGAATTGAGGGAATGGATTATTTTTTCGAGCAGGATAATCTACAATCTTTCTGTCAACGTCTTCTCCCTCTTCTCTGGTTAGATTGTTGAGTGTTTGACTGAATCATCATCGTTGTTTTCTCTTTAATAAACTGTTTCATAGCAGGAGAGGTAAACAGTTTTACATCTTGCATGGTTAGTCCGGGACTATTAAGAGGTAAATAAACATAATCCCAGATAGCGTTGTTCTGTTCATCGAGTCCCTGGTATTGGACAATCATTTTATAGTTACCCTCAACATCTCTAATAGTGAGTAACCCGTTGCTCAAATCGATTTTATTCTGAGTGTCCTGATAACTGCTAATCTGATTAACACGCAACCAAGCAGCAACCATTGGAGCCACTTTTGCTGCGTATTCTTGTTGTTGAAACAGATACTCAGGACGAAATTCAGGAGACAAAGGCAGAGAATCAATCAAGTTTAAATCCTTAGATGAAAATGAAACCTGGGTATCTGATTCATCCAACTTATCGGATTCTGAGTCCGTTTCTTCTTTAATTGGGGACTGTCTTAAACGAGAGTTCGGTTTTGACTGCTCTTGAGACGAGATAACTTGCTCTAACTCAACTAACTGTTGTTCTAAGGTTTCAAGTTCAGAGTTAGTAGCTTGAATACTTAAATATTGTTCACCCCGTTCAGTAACAATCCCTCGCTTCATCATGGCCATGACATTAGCCCCTAAATGAATTTGAGGAATACGATTAATCCCCTGTTGTTCTAAACTTCGGTGGTCAATCCGTTGTTCACTACCTGCTTGTTCTAACGCTTCATTAGTGTGAGTTTCCCAACTTTTCCTTAAACTCAATAAAAAATCTTTCTTATTCAAATGTCGGGTCTTAGCTCCGAACCCCTGGTCATCGACAGTACGAGTTGTCACCATAATATGAACATGGGGATTGTGACTATCGAAATTATGGAACGCCAAGTCAGCGGCCAACCCTCGACTTATAAATTCTGCTTTTACAAACTTTCTAACTAATTCCTGTTTCTGGTGGTGGGTTAATTCCAGAGGTAAAGCCATGTCAAACTCCCTAGCCAGTTGAGAATTTTTCCGTCGTTCAAATAACTCAACTTGATTCCAAAGCGTCTCACGAGAGTTAACCCAATCAGGGGCATTGTCAGGGGCAATAATCTCAGTCGCGTAAACTTCACCTTTGCGTCGGTAGTCGAAGATTAATCCAGTGCGTTCATCCCTAATTTTTTCAGCAGCACGATAGGCAGCCGATGCCGTAGCACTTTGCCCTTTCCCTCTTGATATTATCTTGGCACTGAGATGGTAAATCGCCATAAGAGCCGATGAGGAGTTATCAGTAAATCAGTTAATTTCCTTTCCCTTCTGCCCAATAACAAAGGGGTTTAGGGGAGGCATCCCCCAACCCACGACAACCTCTGGTTGTATAAGTGCTATTAGGTAAAAAGGAAAAATTCTGCTGTTATCTTAGCATAGGGCTTTGAGAAAAGGCTCGGTTTTCTGATGTGACTATGATAATCTAACTATAATGGTGGTTTTGAGGGTAGATAAATGAGTAAGAGACTAGAAAAGTTATTAGAAAAAAGAGATACTCTTAATGCTGAAATTCAGAAAGTTAGAGCGAGACAAAGCGCACAAAAACGTAAAGAAGACACAAGACGGAAAATCTTATTAGGGGCATTAGTTCAAGAGATGATGGCTAATGGGGAATTAGATCAAGAGATGATGATGAAACGGCTAGATGGATTTTTGACCAGAGATATTGATAGAAGCTTATTTAATTTTCCAATAAAAGAGCCAGCGAAAGGAAAAGACAATCAAACCAAAACAACAGCCAAGAAAACGTCTCCTTCTCGTACCCGAAAATAGGTTGATGGGGTGACTTAAGTATTCAGCGTTTCGTTGATAGCTTGTATCATCAGAACCTGACTCTCCTTTTCGCGAGTTAGAACATCACTGATCAAGTCAATTCTCCGACGCTTTTTAGACTGTGAATAGTCCCTGCTTGTAAAAACCGTCTTACCCTTCAATGAATTAAACTTTTTCATTATTTGTTGAAGCTGTGTGACTGTTAATTTTCGCACCTTGGAGATCGTTTTCTTGACCTCCTCATCGTGAGATAAGCTAGAATCAAACTCCGTTTCTTCATGGGGTAGATTATTGGTTTCTACTACTTCACTCAAAGGAATTTCCTCACCCTCCATTTTGGATGTATCCTCAACGGAATCATCTCTGTTGACTGTATTCTCTTCTTTTATTGGTTCAATGTCTTGATTATCACTGTATAGCTCTTTTAGTTCCTGAATTGCTTTTGTTAACCCATCTAAATAATGATCTAATGAATCAATATGGGTTTGCATCGATTGGATCGTGGGATGGTGGGAAATTGCCTGTTCCAATGATTCTGGGGATTGGTTAACAGATTGTTGAACAAGTTGTTTGACAGACTCTAAGAGTTCTTGTTTGACATTCTGTATATCGTTTTGATTAACACTCTTGTCTAACTCTTGTGTAACAGTCTGTTTGACAAGTTGTTCAAGGTCTTGTTGATTAACACTTTGTTGAACAACTCGTTCAACACTATCAAGTCCTAAGCCTTTGGTGATGAGATCAATGATGGTGGCTGTTTTATCGTACTTCCCCTCACCCTTTGCAAAGTGAGTCTTCCCGTAGTCTTCTATTTGGTGATAGAGGTTATGGGGGATTCTAGCAGCTATGGCTATGCTCTTAGAGGTTATCCAGGTTTGATTGGGTTTCGTCTCACTCATCGTTATTCATTTGTTCAACAATGTGTTATACAAACTAGAGTAACCCATAAAGGAAACCAGGGGTAAAAATGATTAACGAAATGTATAACGTTTGTTTAACATTATGAGGTATCCTTGAAGTAACGAACTCTTAGAACTGATAAGGAAAATAATGGCTAAAAAAAATCCTGATAAATTATCCGACCAAATTGATGCAGGAGTCAAAACAGCGATTTCACTCATCGATTGAGAGACACCGAAGATTAGGCGAGTCAATTAGTATTCTTAAAGATGGCAAAGTTGTTACTTTAAACGCTGAACAAATTCCCCCTTTAGATGAGCTAAAAAATCACGATCTAAGTGATTAAAATACTACTTTACATTATAATTAAGAAAGAGGTTCTTCTATATAAGAAGATAAAAATATCAATAATTTTCAATTTTTCCTCTGATACGAATAGCTTAATTATTGGTGAGAAAGTTAAACCATGACCCAAGCAATTGACAAAATAACAAATATTTTAGAAAAACTGCAAACTTTAACGGATTACCAACAGCAAGAAGTTTTAGATTTTATTGATTTTTTGCAAAGTAAGACATCATCCGTTGAGTTTAAGCATTCTGATGGAACACCCATGTCAGCTTATGAAGCTGCTGCTTCTTTTGCCGGATGTGTTGATGGTGGACCTGGTGACTTAGCCACCAATAAAGAGTACCTTAAAAACATTGGTAAGTCTTGATAAAAAAGGTTTTACTTGATACTGGACCATTAGTAGCTTTCGTTAACAAACGGGAGAATTTACATCAGTGGGCGGTCAATCAATGGAAAAATATAGAACCGCCTTTGTTAACTTGTGAAGCTGTTATTACCGAGGCGTGTTTTCTGTTACAAGAAGTTTATGGAGGTGAAGATGCCGTTATGGGATTAATTAGTAGCGGTTGTCTTCAAATTCCGTTTAGTCTTCATGAAGAGATTGAAGTGGTTAGAGAATTAATGAGACGTTATCAATCGATTCCTATGTCCTTAGCTGATGCTAGTTTAGTCCGAATGAGTGAATTAGATAATGAAAGTATTGTCCTGACCATTGATAGTGATTTCTTGATTTATCGTAAAAATAGAAATCAGTCGATTGGAGTCATTATTCCTAATAGTTAAAATTATATTCTTTCTAATAGCTTGGTTGTAGGAAGCGAAACTTGATTGATTTGTGTGCGATCGCATTGGGGATAAAAGAGCCTATAATTAACGTCGTATAACAGTAATTATCTGACGCAGCATGGTATGCTAATCAGGTCAGTATCGGGTCTTTGTGCCTGATCTACCAAAGGATTTATCCGACGCTTATGCTGACTGTAACTACCCCCTCGGATCTCACCCCCACAGACTTACTCGACAACTTTGCTGCTTTCGTTCGCCTGGACACTGCTGATGGCAATGCAGCCGATGATACGGTGAAAACCTACGCTTGTACTGTAAAGCAATTTTTTAGTTGGTGCCACTCTCAAAGACTCCATCCCCTCGATGCCACACGGGATGATATCAAGGAGTACCGTCGTTGGTTGGTGGAAATTCAGGCTTATAAATGTGCCACCATTGCTCTGAAGTTGACGGTGGTGCGTCGCTTCTATGCAGGGGCGGTGGAACGGGGTCTAATCCTGGCTAATCCTGCTTTGGGGATAAAACCACCTAGAGAAAATATTGATCCAGCCGAACGCATTAATTACCTGGAAGAACCGGAAGTGACAGGGTTATTGGAGAGTTTGCCTACTGAGAATACCATTGGGGGGTTACGCGATCGGTTTCTGGTGGCGGTGATGGTATTGGAGGGATGCCGAACCGTAGAAATGCACCGCGCTTCGATTGGGGATATTGTTAAACGAGGATCTGATATTGGGATCAGGGTATCGGGGAAGCGATCTCGACGCATTGTGCCGTTGACTCCTGATCTGGCGAAGCTGCTCAATAAGTACCTGAATGCTAGGAAGCGTTCAGGGGAGGCGTTAAATGGGGATACCCCTTTGTTTATTGCTTTAGATAAAAGGACGTATAGAGGCCGGTTAAGTCGTCGTTCTATTCAACGAGTGATTGATAAGTATTTACGAGCATCAGGGTTAAAGGAGCAGCCTAAGACACATAAAAGCAAAAAACGGGCATCAAATCAGTCTCATCAAGCGTCTAGCGAGGAGAAACAACGTCCTTCACAATCTGCTTCATCTAAGTCCCATAAGTTTCAACAACCACAGCGACAGTTGAGCGCACATTCTTTGAGGCATACGGCAGGGACGTTGGCTATTAGGGCAGGGTCGGATTTAAGGCAAGTACAGGATTTGTTAGGCCATGCTGATCCTAGAACCACGGCTTTGTATGCTCATGTGGCTGACCGGTGGCGTAATAATCCGGCTTTGCGGTTGGGAGTAAAGGTTCCTCTTTGACTTCTTTAGCAGAAGTTAGCGGGTCGGCGAAAATATAGGGTTCGTGCAACCAGGGGCAAACAATTCAGATGTACTAACTGACAGCCCATTTTTTAGCCTTCATCGATAAGAAATTCTAATACTAAACTTTGCCTAGTTTGAATCCTTTTAGGCAATGTTTTTAAATTTCAAGATGGAGCTATAATACTTTGAGATCGGTTTAAAATACGTTTCAACTTCTATTTTAGGCAATGTTTTTTTGATGTCTCTGCGGAACGAAAAAGCATTGATGTAACTTATACTAAAGCGATCGCTCTTAATTTCAAAACCAAGCTCTGAAACTCTTACATAGCAAGGGTTTCAGAGTTAGATTGCACTTCGTTGCACGAACCTTCTATTTATGCCTATTTCCTGCTGCATCAGTAGCCGTGGCGATCGCTTCAATGGTTCCTACTGTATCAGGGGTAAAGGTATATAAGCCATTCCCATCAAGAGTTACCGCTTGACCATTAACCGTTAAAGAAAGGGTTTCAACCCCAATATTATCCGTTGCTCTAACATACAAAGTAACAGACTGTCCTAAGTCCACTGGTTGCACAGAGGGGTTAACTCGAACCGTTGGGGCGATATTATCGACGGTTACAGTTTAAGGTTGGGTTTCGTTGCCTCTACCTAACCTACAAGATGGCGATCGCACTGTTTTATTTTTATATTTGCTTAATCATCATCTATTTCATTCCAAAGTAAAACATTTTGCGGAATATGATAGTACCACCAGTAATAAGACTTTGGATAATACTGTTCTTGTGAACTTAGTAGTATATGTTTTTCTTTAAGAAGTATTTTTTTCAATTGTTCATCTAAAAAAGATAGCTGCTCGTTATATTTATTGACGCTACAATAGCTTTTTCCTAACTGTATAGTAGGGCAAATTTCATCTCTAATAGCTAAAGGCTCTATATAATCCCAATATTCCCAAGCTTTTATATATCTTGAATCGTTTTGCATACGATTAATAAAGTCATCATATTCTTCTTCTCCTTCCCAGTCGACTAATTCATTTTCTTTTATATCCCACCAATAATCCCAGGAACTTTTTTTGTCTTGAGCTTGCATACACTGATCGACAAAGTTCTTCCAAATTATTAGTTTAGAAGGCAACTCATCATCTAGCTCTGATTGAAAAATGTCTATCACTCTTTGTTGATTTGCTTGAAAAATATTTTCAAATTCATTAATAATTTGGCGAGCTTTTAGTAAATCTTTTGAAGAAAGCTTAGAGCTATTAATATAAGTTTGCAATTGACCCAAAAACTCAATTACACGTTGAAAGGTTTTTTCTTCTAACTTGCTATTTCTGTTCACAGATGATTGTTTCAAGTCAAAGACTTTATGCTTTAAATTTTCTAGAGAAAAAACACATCTATCTAGATATTCGTTCATAGACGGTGTTGGATGTATTTCTACATCCTGCTCTAGAGTGCGAGGATATATCATTTTGAGATAGGTTTCGTACCAATTTTTATAATGATTTAGTTTCATATACACACTAATTGATGATTGATAAGCTACTTTAACAGTTGAGCATTAACTTTTCCTGATGCTACCTCAGAAAAAGTTTTTATTTTGCCAGCAGCGTCACGTATAACCATGACACCTTCGTCTCCACTATTGAGCCCAGATTGTAAAAGTTTTCCTGTTCCTTTGCTCGTTCTTACAAACGTAACATTTCCGCTAGGAGATTTGAATACTTGTCCAAATCTAGAAGCACCTTTGGGAAGTTTAGAAATTTGTTGTGCAAGTTGTGTAAATTTTTTAAATCCCCCTGCACCATATCTAAAAGCTGGTTCTCTTAATCGATTGGCTATTTCTACAAACCGTTGAGGTTGTTCTAACATTCTATTAAAGAAATGAGATTTTGCTCCTTTAGCACCATTAGTCCAAGCTTGAACTACAATATCATCCGTAGACTGAATAACTGTTTGTATTGTTCTTTGAACAAAAGGAGATTTTGGATTTATAAGTCCTCTTCCTATCATTGTTTGAATAGCTTGAGGATGAAGTATGTTTGATTTGAGCAGATAAGCGGCAGTTTGTTGACTGGATGCTGTTACGCTGGATGTATTAATTGCTTGTAACTGATCTTGTAGCGAGCTACTTGCATTGAGTTCAGTTAGTGTAACAAGACCACTGGGATCAATCCCATTCACAGGATCGGCATTAGCATAAAGATATTTATGTAGGGTGATAGGACTATTAATGCCGCCCTCATAAGTATCCCTTCTCGTAAACCTCCCTATACTTTGATCATAATAACGATCTCTTAAATAATATTCCCCTAAATTCTCATCAAACTGCTCTCCAGCAAATAAATAATTATTTTCAAAACTATTATTAGAATTAATCAGATTTCCAAACGCATCATAATCATAACTACTGATAACTAAACCATTTTCATTAGTTAAAACTCTCGCACTTCCTAAACCATCTACTTGATAAAAAGTCGTCTCATCATTTCTTTCCTGAGAAATCAAATCTAATCCATAAACATAACTAACCTCTAATTCACCATCTACATATTCCTCTAAAACTTGAGCATAAGCTTGATTACTATCAACTAAATAATCAGTTCTGACCCCATTGACTTCCTGAGATGTTCTAATATTATTAACATCGTATTCATAATTGATTTCAGTTCCATCAGATAAAGTTACTGATACTAATCGATTTTCTTTATCCCACTCATAAATTGTTTCTGCTGAATCTTCAATAACTTTTATCGTATTACCATTATCATCATACTCATATTCTTTAACTTCCCCATTCTCTTGAGTTTCAGTTAATAACCAATCATTAGCATTATAAACATAAGTAATTGTCCCCTCAACCGAATCAATCTTAGTTAACCGATTCCCTACCGCATCATAGGTATAACTAATCACTCGACCATCATTAACCGTATCCGATGAATCCGTAATGGTTTCTTCAATTAATCGATACAAATCATCATAATCATACTCAACAATCCTTCCATCTGCTTCTTCGACTTTGAGACGATGACCAACTTTATCTAAGGTATATTCATAACCAGAAATAACTTGTTCCCCTAATTTATTCTCTAACTTAATTAATCGATTTAAGTCATCATAATCTCTTGTTTCTATGACTCCATTAGAGAAAGTAGTTTCAATTAAATTACTAACCCCATCATAAACATAAATCGTCTGATGATTATCTGCATCTGTTACTGTCTTTAAACGATTCCATTCATCAAAGGTATAATAAACGGTTCCCGATGGGGTAGTAACAGAGGTTCGGTTTCCTGTTAAATCATAGCTATATTCAAGGGTATTTCCACTATCTAAATATATTCCAGTGGGGTCAGTTTGAGCAATTAATCTATCTCGTTCATCATAAGTATAAGTCGTAGTTCCTCGACTATCTGTAATCGTTTCTCGTAATCCGGTTAATGTATAAGTATAATCAACGAAACTATTATCAGCAAACAGTTTCTTAATCAGACGGTTTTGTACATCATAGAAATAGGTAATTATCTTCTCATTAAAATCGGTTACTGTCTCAATATTTCCGACTGCATCATAAGTCGTTATCGAACGTTGTCCTAATGGTAATTCTATGGCAGTTCGACGACCGACTTTATCATATTCATAGTTAGTTTTATGATTATTAGCATCTTCAACCCAGATTAAACGACCCAATTCATCATAACCATATTCCGTTCTAATTTCTGTAGGATTAGAACTATTTTGATTGAGGTATTGAACCACATCTGTTAAGCGTCCTAATGAATCATATTCATAATTCGTTATCTTTCCTTCTTGGTCTGTTGTAGTCGTTCTACGTCCTAATTTATCATAGCTAGAAGTGGTAAAGGTTCCATCAGCAAAGAGGGTTTTGGTGAGTCTTCCTAATTCATCATAAACATAGTTAGTTGTTCGTCCTAACGCATCGGTTTCAGCGATTTTTCTACCAACAACGTCATAAGTATTAGTTGTCGTAAAGTTAATGCCTGGATTATCTGCTAATTCAGGATAAATAATCTCAATTAATTGGTCATTTGCATCATAAATATATTCAGTTCTATAACCCCTTTCATTAATATTTGCTTTAATTTTTCCATCTTGATAATACTCAGTTTGAGTTCGAGGATTATCACTTAAATAACTAGGATTACTATCAGGATAAATTACTTCTGTCCAATCAATGATAGTAACGGTTTTATTGGAATCAAGGAAACTAACAAATTGACTTAAAGTATCAACTTCATCAGTATAAATGGTTTCAATTAATCTACCTAATTGATCATAATTATAATAAGTAACTTTTCCTGCTTGGTCAATGGTCGCTTTTTGACGACTTCCTCTGTCATAAACGGTTATAGTTCTCGGATTATCGTCTAAGGTTTCTGGGGTAGAATCAGGATAAATGGTTTCTACTAATTGACCTTTATCATCATAACGATATTCTGTTCTTCTTAAGAGTGCATCAATGACTGCTGTTTGTTGATTTAACTCATTATATTCATAATAAGTGGTGTTATTTTCGGCATCTGTTGTTGATAAAAGATTGCCTTGTTTATCATAAGTATTCTGTGTTAGAACGGTTACTATTCCTTCAGCAGTGGTAACGGTCTTACTTTCTGTTAGTTGATTACCACTATCATCATAGGTGTAATTTGTTTGATGTCCATTTGCATCAATAATTCTTGTAACATTGCCTCGTAAATCGTATTCAAATCGGGTTATATTATTATCTGCATCAGTTAAAGAAAGAAGATTTCCACGTCTATCGTAACTAAATTTGTTAATATTACCTTGAGCATCTTTTGTAGATAATAAATTACCTGTGGCGAATCCATAATCATAGGTGGTGGTGTTTCCTAAAGTATCTGTTTCTGTTAATACATGGTCAAATTTTCCATAGGTATAACGAGTAATATTTCCTAACGCATTTGTTTCTGTTAAAGCATTACCTCGTGCATCATAAGTATAAGTGGTTGTATAACCTTCTTCCCCACTTTCTTCAGTTATAATTGTCTCGGTTAATAAATTATTTTCTTCATCATAAGTCCGTTTAGTTACCTTACCAACGGCATCAACTTCAGTTAAAATATTACCCCGTTCATCATATACATAAATCGTCTCATTCCCAAACACATCTTTAGTGGTTTGTGTAGAATTATCAGGGTCATAAACTAATTCAACCGCTTCCTCATTAACATCAATTACCCTAGATAATCGTCCATCTTCATCATATTCAGTCCTCACCGCTTCACGATTTAACGGGTCAATAATTGTTTCTAAATAATGTTCTCTTTCCTCATGATAATCAAACTTGGTTTCATTCTCTTCCCTATCAATAACCTTAATTAAATCCCCATTACTATCATATTCATACTGAATAATATTACCCGATGGGTCAACAATTGAGGTAATCCTTCCTTTGGCATCTCTATTAAATTTAACCTCAACCCCTGAATCACTAATTATCCCACTCTCAGAGAAAGTCAGCTTATTCCCATTGGTATCCGTAGCGGTTAATAAATCCCCAGATAGAGCATCAATTTCATAAACAATCCCTTCCCCTGTGGTTAAGGTATATTTTCTTCCAAAATAAGGGTCAATGGGATTATATAAATTAGCAGGAATACCAGCAAATTCCCCTGTTCCTGTACGAATTAATAAGGCATCTTTGACGGTTAAAACATTATTAGAATCCGACTCAGAAACGAATTTAGGATGATATAAACCTGTATCTTCTTGTATGCCTAATCCACCCCCAGCAGCAGCTAAAAAGGCTCCTAATAAGTCTAATTCAGGTTTAAAGGTAAAGGTTTCTCGTTTACCACCAGGAAGGGTAATATAAACTTTATCTCCTTCTCTAAACCCTTTGCCAATAATATCAAAGGTGTCATAATAATCATCTGGCCCTAAACTGGTTCTGAGATTGGTATCCCTAAATTCTAATCGCCATCCATAACCAAAATCATCCCTTTCTTGTGCCGTTAAGGTGTCATAGGTTCGAGTAATACTAATAGGAATACCAGAAACAGGAATAGATAAATCGGTAAAGGATAATTGGAAGTTACCGAGTTTTAAATCTCCTTCAACGTTAATGGTTCTCTGTTCAAAAACAATATTGCCACCAGCATCAACCGCTTTTAATCGTAAGGTATAAGCATCATTTTCTAATAAAGTGGGGTCAAAGACTCCTAAAACATCATTGTCAACAGCTTGGGTTCCTCTAAAGACTTCTTGGAAATCATCACTGCCTAACTTAGCTACTTCTAAAGTGTAATACTGTAAATTATCGTCGTTAACCGTACCAATAATTTCTGTAGGAGAAGTAACGGTATCTTCAGAGAAGGCTGGTAAGTTAATGATAGGGGCATCTTCATCACTAAAATCTAACACTTCAAAAGTAGTGATAGCGGATTGACTATTTCCTGCTGCATCAGTAGCCGTGGCGATCGCTTCAATGGTTCCTACTGTATCAGGGGTAAACGTATATAACCCATTGCCATCAAGGGAAACAGCCTGACCATTAACGGTTAAAGAAAGGGTGGAAACCCCAATATTATCCGTTGCTCTAACATACAAAGTAACCGACTGTCCCAAGTCCACAGGTTGCACAGAAGGGTTAACACGAACGGTTGGGGCTAAGGTATCGGCAACCACTTCTAAAGTAAAAGATTGAGTCACCGTTGCCCCTAGACTGTCTGTAACAGCGATTTCTATAGGATAATTGCCCGTATTTTCAGCATTAGGAGTCCAGCGTACCCGTCCCAACTCATCGATAGTCATACCTGATGGGCCTTGAACTAGGGAATAAGTCAATTTTTCCCCATCCAATTCACGGACATGGAGATCGTAGCGATAGACAGTTTGTGGAGTCGTTACCGTGGGGGGCGTGGTTGAAGTAATAACAGGGGGTTGATTTTGGGGTTGAATGGAAATAGAGAAAGCCTGTACCGTTCCGGCACCATCTGAGTCGATAGCAGCTACAGCGATGTCAAATTGACCCAATTGATCTGATTGGGGTTGCCATTGCACTAAACCTGTGTTCTCATCAATGGTCATGCCTTGAGGATGAGAGAGTAGTTGATAGGTTAAAGCTTCACCATCGGGATCATTAGCGGTCACTTGATAGGTATAACCCTGTTGTAAACCCCCCCTTAACACCGCTTTAGAGGAAATAGTCGGAGCTTGATTTATTCGTTGGCTTTCAACCACTAAAGTATAGGTTTGATTCGAGATGGCCCCTTGAGTATCCCGAACGATAACCTCTACTTGATAGCTACCCACTTGTCCAGTTTGGGGAGTCCAGCGAATTTCTCCTGTGTTCTCATCAATAGTCATACCATCCGGACGAATACCCAAGCTAAAGAAGAGTTGATCTGCTTCAGCATCAGCAGCGATCGCTTGGTAGGTATAAACTTGATCAATCCCTGCTTTAGTCGAGGGAATAGAGGAGATGAGGGGAGGGGTATTTTCCCCTGTGACGGTCAATGTAAAGGTTTGAGTCACTCGTTGTCCGAGAACATCACTAGCAGCAAGAATAACAGTATGTTCTCCCAATTGTTGGGGTTGCGGTTGCCAACGAATGGCTCCGGTATCTTCATCAATGACCATACCCGCAGGAGCGGATTCTAACTGCCAGAAGAGAGAATGACCATCCGGATCTTGAGCAGTAGGAGAATATTGATAAATACGATTTAAGTCAATAGAGGTGTTGGGAGAAGAGGTAATCGTAGGAGGATGGTTAGCAACAGGGGGATTTGAGGGTTGAATGTCGGGACTATCTGGCGTTTCAGGAGGAGGAGAAGGAAGATTAGGAACACGATTTTGCACCACAACGGTAAATGTTTGGGTAGCGAGTCCTCCTTGACCATCATCGACAGTAAGCTGGACTTGGTGTTCTCCTACTTGGTCAATGGTAGGCATCCAAATAATGCGCCCTTGTTCATCAACGATCATGCCATCGGGGGCTTGATCTAGGGTGAGGGTTAAAGGATTACCATCTTCATCGACGGTGACAGGTTGGTAAAGATAAGGACGGTTGACTGGTGCAAAATTGACAGGAGTTGAAACGATATCAGGGAGACGATTGGGAGTAGAATCAATAACATTGAGGGTTAAATCTTGACGAATTTCTCCTCCCTTTTCGTCTTGGGCAATAATGGTTAAATTCTGCTCACCGAGGTCAGTAGCAGTGGGAGTCCAACGCAACAGTCCCGTATTCTCATCAAGGGTTATGCCTGAAATATCGGTGTCTAAGTGGTAAGTCAGGATATCTCCATCGGCATCGAGGGCTTTGGCTTGATAAGAGAAAAGTTTGCCCACTTGGGGAGAAATATTAGGGACAGTGGAAGTGAAAAGAGGAGGCGTATTAGGCGCAATCACCTCTAACTCAAAATATTGAGTAGCCACACCTCCCTGGTCATCCGTAACTCTAATCAAAACACCAGGGAGGGTTTCAGCTTGCTCAATAGTAGGTTCCCACAAAAGAATACCTGACTCGGCATCGAGAACCATTCCTTGAGGACCTATGGCTAACTCGAAGGTCAAAGCATCATTATCCGCATCGGTCGCTTGGACTTGATAGAAGAGTTGCTCCCCAACTGTTAAAGTCCCAGTAGGAGCAGTGGACGTAAAAACGGGAGCTTGAGGAGGAAGTGATTGAGCAGAAGCCTTTTTCGCCAAGCCGAATTGATGATAAAAAGTATTCTCAGAAACCGTGATAACGTCAACAAAAGAACCAGAAGTGGGGGTCGTTTCTTCGTAACGCTCTGGAACCACTTGTCTAACAATATAAGTCCCAGGAAGTAAATTATCAAAACGGAAAGAGAAAGAAGCGTCAGAAACGTCTAGAGAGTTATCAGGAATTTGGGTAACTTGTTGGGGTTCATGGCTATCGAGAATTCCATTATTGTTGAGGTCGAGATAAACCGTGATTCCTTCGAGTAAGGGTTCTTGTAGAAACTTAGGGTCAAAGGAATCGCCCAAGACATTTCCACTAAATATATCGTAAATTTGTTGAGTAGACTTAATTAAAGTAGCATCAGGGTCTAGAGAACGCATCTTCTCCATAGCCCGAAAAGAAAAACTAAAAGCAGAAACATTGACTCCTTGAGTCACCGCTAAATCAATCGCCTCTTTCTCTTCTGCTTGTAAAGTAAAATTGCCACTGGACATAAACATAACGTTTAAATCCCCACTCAAGCCCAGTTCTTGATGAAGTTCAATGGCTTTAACCACGGCAGTCGGAGATGACCCATACACAGGACGACGGAGAGCTTCACGGAGATCGGCAATGCCGTTATTATTGTTATCTGCAAGGGGATTAGTGGTAATTTGAAGCCCTTCTTGAGACGGGTCGAGGTCAAAAACATTTCCTCGACCATCAAGAATGCCAATATTAGCAGTGTGGCCAAACCCTTGAGCAATCAAATATTCGCTTAATAACAGGATAGCTCCCAACTCAAGATCAACTGGTGTTAAATTATGGGCAAAAGTTTCGTCTAAATCAGCCGTAGTCCAATCAATATTGCCTCCAGCTACCGCGCAGGAATACTCAATAACAAAGAAAACATCAGGATTATCCCCTTGAACTAAATTGAGATCCAGAAAAGTATTGCGATTGATATCTTCAAAGACTAACCCTTCAATGGTTCCTAATTGGTCAAAGACCTCAACCGAGAAAGATTGAATATCAATCCCTCCTCGTCCATCGGAAACTTCAACGGTAAAGTCGTAAGTGTTGCCCACTTCAGCCGACTCATCTGTAAACCACAATAATTCCCCAGTATCTTGAGAAATAAAAGCATCGAGGGGACTATCGAGCAACCGATAGGTTAAAGCATCCCCATCCGGATCTAAACTGTCTAGTTGATAGCGATAAATAGATTCAGTTAAAGAAGTGCGAACAGAAGGAGTGCTAATAATGCTAGGGGCTGTATTATCTGGGTCTGGCCAGAGACGGAGACGATAATCTTGAATGGCACTGCCACCTTGACCATCTTCTACGGTAATTTTGACAGGAAACGTTCCGAGGGTTCCTTTTTCTTGCTGGTTAGATTCCCCCGTCCCAGGAACGATAACAGAAGCAGGGGTCTTATCGTGAACAAAAACTTGAAATTGATAGTCTATAGGGTCTGCTAAAGTGTCTCCCTCAATTAATACTGTATAAATCCCTTTGTCTGGTAAACTCAATTCAAAACTTTCATCGGGTTTAAGAGGGCTTTGGTGGAGTAAGGTTTCATAATTAGAACTGTAAATTTTAATATTGGCCTTGCTACTACTTTGCTCAATATCAAAGAAAAAGGTTTGATTCGCTTTTTCTGCTACTAACTGATAGACTTTGCTTTGTTGTCCAGTGCTTAAGCGACCACTGACAGGTAAATTGATGGGAATAGGAGAACCAGTGGCTAAGTTAATTAATTGAAAACTATAGTTGCTGGTACTGTTATTGGAATCTGCCTCAATAACAAGATTATATATTCCGTCTTGGGTTAAAGTTGGTAACCCGATATTACTCTGACGAAAATCTTTGGCATAAAAGACCCGATTGCCGTTAGGGTCATATAGCGAAGCATTAACCCTCTCTCCATCCATTCCATTGAAAAGGAGTTGTTGTCCGACAATAGCCTCGATTTGATAAATTTGCCTGGGGTTTTCAGGAGTTAAGGTATCGGTTTCAATGGCATTAAAGGGTTGAGGATTAAATTGGGGAGAGGTGGGGTCAGAAACCAATTCTATAATTTGGAATTGCCAATTTCCAATAGTTGAACTAAAGTAGCCTGAAGTTTCTAAACTATATTCTCCTGTTTGGTCAAGACGAATTACCCCGTAATCATTACGGGTATCATGATTTTCAAATAAATAAGTCCCGTCTGGATTTCTTAAACGGGCGCGAATTTGCCAAGACGACGTACTCAAGCGATCTAGCCTAATTAATGTACCAGCAGACGCATTGAAAGTATAACTATCCACATCCCCTGCATTAGCGATGGTTCCTGTAACAGTTACATTGGTTCCAGTAATGGGGATAGAGGCAACAGAATTATCCGTAACCTGAAAACTGTAATCAATAGAAGTGTTACTATTCCTCACAATTGCTAAAGTGTATAATCCATCAGAAGGTAAAGCAACTTGGAAATCAGGCGCATTAAGGTCTGGTTGTTTAAGAACATGATTATTTGGGTCGTATAGAGTCCAATTAATTTGATTGTCCCCCGTTTGTTCTAGCCAATCAAAGCTTAATTGGCTTCCTTTTGTCCCTATAAATTGATACAGTTTCGTTGGATGTTCTTCATCGAGGGTATCAGTAATAGTTTCTCCTGAAATTAAGGGAGTGACAGTTTCAAGATTGCTGAGTTTCACACTGTACTCTCCAGTCGCTTCTTTTTCTCCATCAATTTCTAATCGGTAGGTTCCTGTTTCTATCAGAGTAAAAGGAGTATCATTGTCTGAAGTCGCTTTTGAGAACAATAATTTACCACTGGGAGCGTATAATCGAGCGAAGAGTTGACTATTATCTGTTAAAGTCTCAAGGTAAAATTGCTGTCCTACGCTTCCCTCAAAGGTATAGTTATCTCTTTCTCCTGCTTGACTAATCTCATCTGTAATTAAATCTCCTAAATTTAAGGAAGTTGTTAGAATCTCAGGGGTAGTTAGAGTTAAGGCAAAAGAAGTTTCTTGACTATCACGAATAGCTAAATAGTAAGTTCCCCTTTTCTCTAAAACATATTCAGTATCAGTATCTAATTTTTCTGAAAATAATGATTGTCCTTGAGTATTATAAAGTTGGTAAATATCCTCGTTTTGAGCCGATACAGTCAACCCCTTGAAGTAAAGTCTTTGTCCTTTTAAAGCCTCAAATTGGTAAAGTCTATCTTCTTTCCCAGAAATTTCTATTGGTTCACTAATAGTTGTATTCAAATTAAGAGAAATCGCTTCACTCCAGTCTAATAAACGAAAAGCGTAATTATCTGTGTTCTCATTCGTTCC
Source organism: Crocosphaera sp. Alani8 (assembly GCF_038442745.1). Taxonomy (NCBI): domain Bacteria; kingdom Bacillati; phylum Cyanobacteriota; class Cyanophyceae; order Chroococcales; family Aphanothecaceae; genus Crocosphaera; species Crocosphaera sp. Alani8. The sequence goes on along the minus strand of NZ_JARVCN010000371.1, from coordinate 337 downwards.
GTCAACAATTAATTGATAAGTTCCTGTTTCTGTTAAACGAAAACTAGAAACGTCTTTAGCTACATCTTGAGACCAATTTTTTCGACCACTAGGAGACCATAAGGTAGCATCAATATTTTGGTTACTTTCCACTAAACTATCAAACCATAAATGTTGTCCTGCTACCCCATCAAAGGTGTAAGTATCCCATTCTCCTACTACACTAATTGCTGTTTGAATGGATTGATTGAAGAGAATTGAAGTGGTGGTTATTTCCGGAGCAACAAGTTCTAGTTGATAATTATTATTGGTTTGTCCATTACCAAGGAAAGCTAAAGTATAAACTCCCGTCTGAGGT
>NZ_JARVCN010000370.1:0-2986 GCF_038442745.1 Crocosphaera sp. Alani8 | reverse complement strand
ATTTTAATAGAAACTTCGGCAAAAATTCGACTTTCACTACTTATGATACACTACCGATATGAGTTTACCTCTATAGACCAGAAAACTCCAGGGAATACTCCAATTTTCTATGACTAAGTAAAGAACAACAATATGCAAACCCTTCTTATAATTATAGACTCAAATTAAATCTTTGAGGTGAGGAAAATTGCCAACTTTTTCTACCGATTAACTTATTAAATTATTCAACAAAACCTTAAGTTTTATGAAAACTTTTTACAATCAAGATATTTTTTTAGTTAAAACATAGAAGTATTTTTAAGATTATGATTTATTGATATGTCTAATAGCTACGGAGCCTTCGCTGCTATAACGGTCGATGCCAACCAGACCGAACACGCTGTTTGGGAACATCAAGGTTCGCTATGGTACACCTACTTTGAGCCTGTTGCAAACCAGTGGTCAGAGGCCGAACCAGTCAGCAATGCTACGGGCGGTAGCGATTTACAGCTATTAGCTGGCAATCTGATTCCGTACACACCAGTAGGAGAATCTGATATTCCCAAATATGCCCCTGGTTTGGCTGCCGTGTGGGAAGACAGAAGTGGAAATTTGTACTACGTGCTGGGACGCTACACAGAAACTGGTCAAATACAGTGGTCAAACCAAGTCAACTTTGGTCAACCGACCCTCATGGTAGGTGACACAATCCTCAGCCAAAATCCCCAGGCTGACATTGCACCAAATCTTGGCCGGAACTTACCACCAGGCATATCCGTCGTTTACGAAATATTTGATAGTGCTATATCTGCTACATCTGTCTGGGAAGGGACAGAGTTTCGACGAAACAACTACCAGGTTACGTTAAGTTTCACAGGGGTGGATCAGAACAACGATGGTTTAATTTCTGGACGTGGTACCAACAATTCCCTGGGAGATGGCGTTGCCAACGAGCTAACCCTCTGGACAATGGAAGTAATTGATCCCGACCAAAATATAGTCGCTACCTATGATCTAAGCCAGCAGCAACAGCTTAACACCTTTAACTTTAACTTTGACCCTGCCACCAATACGGTGTTAGCCAATGCTGATGCCGATATCTTCTCGCTGGAAAGCTCTCAGTTCGGACTAAATGTGGGATTTGATTCATTCACCGAAATTAGTGGTGATTTGTGGACTCTAACCAGCCAGGCTGATGATAATAAAATTGTGCTACAACAATTTGCCGGGGGCAGCGGGACCCCCACCCAAGAAGATTCCTCCGATCTTAGTAATGATGCTGTCACTCTCCAAAGTGTCATCGCCGACGACACAGACCTCTACTTTGAGTTCATTAACTTCGAGCAGACCAGTGATAATAAAATAAAGGAGTCAGGGACAGACGGTGAGACCCTGGTTTTTGCTGAAGAAACTCCCCTCCCTCCCAGATATCAGCGTTTGGGGTTAGAGACACAGTTTCTGACGGCAGATGCGGTAAATGCCGCCAGCGACAGCGACGTAGCTCCTCAACTGGGGGATGCCCTAAGCCCCCAGTTACCCCTGGGAGTTAGCGTTCAGTTTGAGATTCCTTTCTCTGGGGCGCAGTCAATACTAGCTAAAAATATTCCGTTGCCGTCGAGTACGATCCCCACCGCTAATACAATTGACCTGACTCTCAGTGGCTCGATTGGGTCGGAAAAAACAACAATTCTCGATGATAATAATAAGTTCACGGAAGCCTATGTGGTGCAGACCAGTCTGGCGATTAAAGAGGAAACCGCCGATGGTGATGACAGCGATAATCTCAACAATCCCAACGAGAGTGCAGCTAAGAACGCCCAGAGTGATACTAATCGCCCTTTAGAAGAGAGCTTTGAGGTATCTCTCACCCTGGGACTCAACTCGACCTTTATGCCGGATGAAAACGGCGATTTGGTCTACAAAGGATCAGACATTGAGCTAACCCTAGGATTTGGGAAATTGGTGGGCTTTGAGTTAGATATCCCCCCAGCCCCCAGCCCCATCAAAGGCAAGCTAGTCGATGGCAAACTTCAGTACAGCTTGCTGAACTTTAAGGTTGATGCGGATGTCGGTCTGGATGTGACCAATAATACGCCACTGCTGCCGCTTCATTTAGACGGCAATGTTAACGATGGCACAGTTAAATTAATCAATCAAACGCTGCTAGCGGTACTGGATAGTAAAGGGGTCGGTGGGACTATTGGCATCTCCCAAGGACTAGTACAAGCGGTCAGTAACCTGGTGCAGGCTGATGAGGCTAGCGGAAAGGACGATAATAAGTCCACCGTGAATGGGTTCAAAAATGCCGAGTTGGCGGTGCAATTACTGCTGGGAGCCCTCTATGCTGAGCAGATTGTAGAGCAAGCCGGGACGCTACTGGCAGGTTTAGATCGGTACACCTTTGACGATATCGAGTTTGGTCTGGACTGGCTACCGTTTTTGAAGGGGGAAGTGGGAGCCTTAGCTAACAGTTTCAATGCTAGTGGCGGAGTGAATCTAGACCTGGGAGCAGATTTTGAAATTGCCCTCAAAGAAGGGGAGTTTGGACCCTTCATAGACTTTTCGGGGGATCTTAAAGCGGCTGAGAATCTTGCCTTTAGTGCCAAGGTCTTGTTCTGGAACTGGGCCTACAGTTCTGGCTGGATGCAGAGCGTCGCCTTACCTTCCTTTACCGCCTCTGATACCAGCCCTTCGAGCACTCCTGAAAGTGTTATAAACTTGAGTGATGAAAGTACAAATGGCGATGTCAGGGTCACCTACAATCCCACCCAGGGGACTAAAAACCTCTACAATCCCAACTCTGTACGGGTTCAGGACACAGAGGGTAATCTGAACGACCTAACGGATGACGATGATATAGCCCTCGTCTTTGAACCTAACTCCCAGGAAAGTTTACTGGCTTGGGTGGCGGCTGGAAGCGACAGTAGTCAATCCTTAAGTGAGCAGACTGAGGTAGTGAGTCGGGTATTAGTCTCGGACTTCACTAGCGGTGGTGGTTGGAATAACC
>NZ_JARVCN010000369.1:0-3005 GCF_038442745.1 Crocosphaera sp. Alani8 | reverse complement strand
ATGTTTGGCCTAAGTTTTCGCAGCGAGTGACCCCTGGCTTTTTGAGAAGATACTCAGATACCCAAATTTCACGATTTACCTGGATGGCGTTGATTGGGGTTTGAAAAATCCCCAATCCTGTATCAACAGAACCATCGATAAAATTGTCGTCAATCAATGAACCATCAACAGGATCGAATAAAACGATGCGATCGCTCACCGAGTCGGGAATCATTAAAAAACTATTGCTCATTTAATCCTCTACCATCAAAATTTGTGTCAAGTTACCCCTAATAATTAATTGGTCTTCTTTGTTAGTAGAACCGATTAATGATAATTCTTAGCAACAGCTTATTAGCCAGGCTATCCATTGGGTTGTAACAAACTTAACAAAAAAGTAAGTATTTTTGCTAGTTAACACTGCTCTCAGCTCTCAGCTATCAGCTTAAAACTAAGGCAAAACGGCTGATTGCTGAATACTGACTGCTGAATACTAACTGCTAACTGCTCATTAAACAATTAACTATCTTTCTCAATATCTTGCTTAAAAAATGATTCTAATGGATGCAAACGGAATCCTGGAGCTTGATAATCTTTGGGTAGGTAATTTTCAGGGATTGTATTTTGATGTCCGTCTCTAACCGCAGCATAATGGGGGGAGAGGATTTCGATACCGACTTCTGCACATTTGTCTTGAATATGTTGATGTAATTCGGTGTATATATCTCCGATCGCAACGGATTTTGTTTTGTTAGTATAAACTCGCAGTTCGTAACTAACATAAAAATCGTCTAAACTGGTTTGCCATACATAAGGTTTCGGATCGTGCAGAATATCGGTGGTTTCTAAGGCTGAATTCATTAAGGTTTCATACACCAAACGCCAAGGAACATCATACCCTAATGTAATAGTTGTTTCAATAATTAAGGGCTGTTTTAAGTCTCTTATTGTGGCACTATAATTAATAATTGTGCTGGCCACTAAAATAGAATTAGGTATAGTTATAATTTCATTATTACCGTTACAAATACGAGTTGATAGTACTGTTTTTTCGATCACAACTCCTCGATATTCATTAATTTTTATGCGATCGCCAATTTGAAAAGCTCGGGTATAAATCACCACAAATCCCCCGATTAAATTGGCGATGGTACTTGCTCCCCCAAAGGTGACTAAGGCACCTCCTAAGATAGAAATTCCTTGAAATGCAGGGGAATTAAATCCTGGTAAATAAGGAAAAATCATGGCAGATGCTAAGCCAGCAATTAAGATAACAGTTAATTTATATGTTGGTTGGGCCCAATCAGGATAAAAACCAGGAATCGTCAATCTTTCTTCTTCTATTGCTTTAAAAAATGGATCACATAAACGGATTGAATAATGGGTTATAACTAGGGTGATGATAATTAAAAATAAGTTAGGTAAGTAATCAATAAATCCTGACCAAACCTGTCCTAATGCACCAAAAAATGAACTGAAAACGCTTTTACCTAAACGTTCGGTTTGAGGGAATAAACTTAATACTAAGGGAACATAAAAATATAAAACAACAAGTATAATAATTACACGCAATACCCTTAATAACAAAATAGCAATTCTTTTTTGTCGGCGAACTGAAATAAGTGTCCAGTTTTGAATTCTTAAGGTTCTAAAAAGAAAACTTCTCCCTTGAAGAATACGACGAGATGCACCCGGGACAAACCAATTGAGGAATCGAAAAATAAAAATAACCAGGATTGTTGATAATAATGTCAATAATCCTCTTGTTCCTAAATAAGAGAAAGTCCTTTTTTGGCGATATTCGATGATGGCATTTTTGACAATTTCGGCATATTTTTTAGATAATTGATCTAACGGTTTATCATTAGCTTTAGCATCAGCTTCAATAAAGCTCAGCATCATATTATTTTTAACATTAATTATATATATTCCATCAATGTTTTTAATCTGTAAATCGTCCATACTAAGGGAACGATCTTCTGCTACTTCTTTAATTCTTTCTGTAGCAAATTCTGCTCTTGCTTGATTGGATAATCCGTCAACACTTGTCTTAAATTCAAATAAAGTTTTTCCATCTAATGTGACAACAGCAGGGGGATCGTCATTCTCTAATTTATCAGAAGAAGATTCTGGTGTTTTTTCATCTACTTGAGTTAGTGTATGTTGAAATAATAAGCCTTTATTCCCATTTATATCTGAAAACTCAACTGATTTTACTTGTGCAGTGCTTGCCATCCCAAAATGAAGACTTAGTAAACAAAGCAATGTTAAAAACATTGTTATGAAAACAGACCTTATCTTTCGAGTCCCCATAATCATTCAACTTTATCATTCATGAATAATATACTAAAGTTTAAACCTGGGATTAATAATATTAATTTATATTCTTTTTGTTTTTTCGTAAGAATTCAGAATTTTTCTCCTTAAAAATCATTATTTTTTCATAAAAGTTAAATAAATTTACTGATCAACAGCTAACTAATATTAGTTACAATGTAGAAAATACTAAAGCAATTGTTAAGTATGAATAGTCCCACTGCTACTCTACTACTATCCTGTCCCGATCAACGAGGATTAGTGGCAAAATTTGCCAACTTTATTTACGAAAACGGCGGTAATATTATCGATGCGGACCAACACACAGACTTTGAAGCAGGTTTATTTTTAACAAGAATAGAATGGCAATTAGAAGGATTTAGGTTATCCCGTGACAAGATTGCTTCTTACTTTGATGCTATTGCTGAACCCCTACAAGCAGTATGGGAAATTCATTTTTCTGATACCATTCCTCGTCTTGCTTTATTTGTTACAAAACAAAACCATTGTTTACTAGATTTATTGTGGCGATGGAAAGCTAAAGAGATCAGGGGAGACATTCCTCTAATTATTAGTAATCACGAAAATTTAAGAGAGATTGCAGAGCAATTTAATATCGATTTTCACCACATTGCAATCACAAAAGAAACCAAACAAGAAGAAGCTTCTCAAAAAGTCTGGGGGGACTCGCCGAAAGTTAGGGGACAAAG
>NZ_JARVCN010000368.1:0-25807 GCF_038442745.1 Crocosphaera sp. Alani8 | reverse complement strand
TGCTGATAAAACTATACCATAAAATATACAATTAATTCTGCTGACTTACTTATTTGCTTTTTCCTCAAAAGAAATTGATTGTCTTAATCATATAAGAGGGGCGTCAGTAGGAAAGATTATCCGTTCCTAACTGTCACCCCAAATTCTGTTAATTTCATGACAAAATAAGATTTAACTATGGTGTTGGTTGTGCGCCACCCACGCCAATACCTGTGTTAAAGATTTGTGCGTTCGTGATGTCAAGATTTTCCATAGATGCACCGGTAACGTCGGCATCATAGATAATAGCGTTGGCGAGATTAACGTTATTCATGTTGCTATCGTTAAGAGTAGCATTGGTTAGCATTGCACCTGTCAAGTTAGCACCTTCTAGGTTAGCACCTGTGAGGTCGGCCCCTTCTAGGTTAGCTTCGATGAGAATAGCACCTTCTAGGTTAGCATCTCTGAGATCAGACCCGATTAGATGAGCATACTTGAGGTCTTCGTTGCTGAGATCGCAACCTTGACAAAGTCCCGTTTCTAATAATTGTTGCACGTGGGCGGGGTTTCCTGCCATCACAGGACCAGCTAGGATCAGGGGAGTAGCTAGTAATACGGCGTTAAATAAGCTATTTTTCATGGTCAATCCTCCTCGCATTTAGTTCTTAATTCCAATGTAATTAATCTTTACAGTGATCCCTTCCCCCAATCGGGTTATCTTTTTGTTCCCGATTTCTCCTGATCTAACTCTATATTAATACGCCTCATGGTTAGAACACTATAAAGATTTGTTGTTTGTTTGGGATAACGATTGAAAAGAAAGAAATATCATAATTAATCTTGGTGGTACTAATATACAATTGGATGCAAAACCATCATTAAAAAAATTTATTATGTTTAGTTTTAGTAGTGTTTTTTCAGAGATTGCCTGTATTTTGGCTATCGCCACAGCAGTAGGAGGGTTGGCTTTATGGTTGCGTCAACCCTTAATTATGGCTTTTATTATTGTTGGTATTCTGATTGGTCCTGCTGGTTTAAGGTTGGTTTCTGCTAATGAAGAGGTGGAATTATTAGCAGAATTAGGTATTGCTTTATTATTATTTGTGGTGGGTTTAAAACTCGATCCCCACGAAATTCAATCCGTTGGACCAGTGGCAATTATTGCTGGAATGGGTCAAATTGTTATGACAGGAATTTTAGGTTATTTCTTAGCTAATTTGTTGGGATTTAATTTAGTTTCTGCTTTTTATATCGGTTTATCTTTGACTTTTTCTAGTACCATTATTGTTGTCAAATTATTATCAGATCGCCAGGAAATTGATGCGTTGCACGGTCGTATTGCGTTGGGGGTTCTTATTGTTCAAGATTTGGTGGTGGTGCTGGCAATGATCCTGTTAACCGCTTTTAGCGAGGACTCTCAACAATCTTTAATACAAGAAATTATTTCCGTTATTTTAAAAGGCGGAATTTTCTTATTATTCATTGCTATTGTAACCCGTTATGTTCTCCCAAAATTACTCTACGCTTTAGCTTACTCGACAGAATTATTGTTAATTTTTGCCATTTCTTGGGCCATCGCTCTAGCAGCAGTAGGAGACGGTTTAGGGTTTAGTAAAGAAGTAGGGGCATTCGTAGCGGGAGTATCGTTAGCATCTACCAATTATCGCGCCACCATTGGGGCAAGATTAGTTAGTTTAAGAGACTTTTTATTGCTGTTCTTTTTCATCGATTTAGGTATTCATATTAATGTTATTTATTTAGGGTCGGAAATTTTTTCAGCAATTATTTTATCTCTGTTTGTGTTACTAGGTAAACCACTGATGATTATGGTCTTAATGAGTATCTCCGGTTATCGGAAATACACTAGCACTATTACCAGTTTATCTTTGAGTCAAATTAGCGAATTCTCTTTAATCATTGCTACATTAGGACTCGATTTAGGTCACATTAATGAAGAGGTTTTAGGGCTAATTACTTTAGTAGGATTAATTACAATGGGAGTCTCTACTTATATGATTATGGACTCTCATATCATCTATGAAAAACTATCACCTATTGTTTCCCACTTCCATAAGTTAATTCCTCATTTTCACCAAAAATTAGCAGATTTAGACGAAGCTGAAGTTTACGGAGTTGATGTTGTTTTATTTGGTTTAGGACGGTATGGAGGTAGCTTAATTAATGCTTTACAAGGTTCAGGTTTACAGGTTTTAGGGGTGGATTTTAACCCAGAGTTAGTAAGACAATGGCGCAATAAAGGACTATTAGCTTTTTATGGAGATGCAGAAGACCCAGAATTTGCCGCCACCCTGCCTTTAAACCAAGCTAAATGGGTAATTAGTACCTTACCAGGAGAACGAATCGGGCTAACTTTATTGCAAACCCTAAAGTATCAAAAATTTTCAGGTAAAATAGCATTAACCAGTCATACAGAAAGAGAAATGGATATTCTTAAAAAGGCTGGATCTGATCTGGTTTTATTACCCTTTAGAGACGCAGCTTATGAAGCAGCTAGTATGTTAGTCAGGGATTTTAATCAGTAGCTGACTAACATTACTCAGGCTAAATCTTATATTTTTTGTACAAACTATTTGTCATGAAGACAAAAACGAATATTTGCTTTAGGAGCAGTTCCCCTCACTAAAATTGTGTGCTTTTGTTGCATTTCCGTCTCGTAAGACCACTGTGAAGTCATGGGGTTTTCCGCTGATTCTACTTGATAAGGAATAATAGTATTTCCTTGATGACTAACCGCAACCTCAAGATAATTATCCGCTTCAATGGTCAACTTATCTTCTTCATTAACCCAGAGAAAAAATGTATGTTCGTTGTGAATCATTCCTTTGTAAACCGCACAAAAGTTATCATTAGGGAGATATAAACTAGAACGGGTTACAGCTTCAGTGGGTACAGTTATTAAACACAAAGCCGCCACAGAAGAAAGAGTAAAAAGCGATCTTATATTGGTCATGGAAACAAATAAAATGAGTGAGGAACAAGTTAGAATAAACCAACTTTCTATCCCAAGACGCAGGAAAATTTACTATGTTGCCAATGAGTTTAAAAAAAATTTAATTTAAGGCCTAGATCATCCCCTAAAAAACCGTTATATACTAAGCCTATAGCCCACCCAGAAATAATGAGGAGGAAGTAAGATGGATGCTAACACAAATAAAATAAAAACAATGATCGAGCGAGCTTTAGCAGATGGTTGCCTATCTCGCCAAGAAGATGAAGACATTAAAGCTGCGATCGCAGCCGATAATAAAGTCACAAAAGAGGAAGTAAAACTATACCGAGAATTACAACAATTAATCTTTCAAGGAGATATCAAGATTGAGGATTGAAATCAGCCTAACTCTACTTGCTTTCTAAACGAAACAAAAAAATCATCAGTGCCACAACCCCTACCTGTAAAGCAAGATTAGGTAGGGAAGCAGCCACATCCGTTCCTGCTGCCAACTTAGCCAAAAATACCAAAGCACCAACGAAACCCGATGCACCGAAGGCAATGTAAAAAAACTTTCTCAAACCCTTATAAGGGGCTTTTGCTTCTGCTTTGAGGGACGCATATTTTTCAGGATCGAGTTGACGACGCGGCTTTTCAGGAGGCTTATCCATATACCAATTCCTTTGAGACAGGTGACAATATGATACATTGTTAACGTAACCATTATCCAGGCCACGTTAGCTCAGTTGGTAGAGCACATCACTCGTAATGATGGGGCCGCGAGTTCAAGTCTCGCACGTGGCTTTTGTACAGTAACGGATTATCCGCATCTAACTGATATCTTGCACAAGTATAGAAAAACTTAAATTAGTCAGCGTTCAGCGTTCGTTTAATCTTACTTATAGTAGATTATAGGGATTGATATGTTTCAGCTGATGGCTGATAGCTGAACGCTTACAAACTAGCCAGTTTTATCGAAGGTGCAAGATGTGAGTCTAAACCACCACCAATAAACATTAGCTGGTGGGCAAAGGAATTAGATCAGGGTACAGACTTGACATCGTTGCGCTGTCTTCATAAAGAGAAGCAATTGGCTTCACTAAGCATTCCCTAAGCTGTTGTTTAATTAATGACTTATCCAAATCTCGCCCGATGAAGATGAGTTCATTTTTTGGAGGGGTTTTCCAATTATCGTCTTGAAGATCGTAGCGAGTGCCGCTAAGTTGAAAAATATGTCGAGCAGGACTTTCTTGAAACCAGAGTATCCCCTTGGCACGAAATATATTATTAGATAACTGTTCAGATAAAAAATGTTCAAATTTTTCTAATTCAAAAGGGCGATCACTTTGAAAAGAAATAAAATTAAAGCCATCTTTTTCTAGATGATTGTTAAAAGCAGATTTATCTTGTCGAAACTGGGAAATTTCAGCTTTATAGTTATCTGCTTGAGTTAAACCAATATCTAAAATTAAAGGTAAAGATACTTGACAATATTCACTTTCTAAAAATCTAAACCCTGGCTTGACATCCCTAATAAATGCTTCTAATTTGTTAATTTTCTCTTCAGTTGCCAGGTCAATTTTATTTAGGATAACCACGTCACCGTATCTAATTTGATTTAAGGCAGCATCGCTATCAAAGTGTCTGGCATCAAAAGCCGCCGCATCCACCACTGTAATGACAGCATCAAGACGGGTCAAAAACTTTAATTCTGTTCCTAAAAAATTTAAGATAATTGGTAAGGGATCAGCTAATCCTGTAGTTTCAATTACTAAATAATCAACTTTTTCTTCTGCTTCTAAAACTCTATATACAGTATTGACAAACCCATCATTAAGAGTGCAACAAATACACCCATTATCTAGTTCTATCATATCTGAATCTACTGAAATTAGAAGTTGCTCATCAATATTAATATCCCCAAAGTCATTGACTAATACCGCTATTTTCAAATTATCTTTATTCTGTAAAATTTGATTAAGTAAGGTAGTTTTGCCACTACCCAAGAAACCAGTAATTATGGTGACTGGCATTCCACTTTTTGGTAAGGATGGCAGTGCATCGGATAGGTTGAAGTTTAGAGGAGTCATAGTCTTCAGTTAATTTGTTTCCGAATATTTCGATAATGATTATCAATTTACACTATTATGAGAATGATAATCATTATCACACTTCTAACATATTGGAGATAAATTTATGATCCTCGGTGGCAATGAAAGTGGCATGGATACTGCGTCCATTTTAGTTACTGCGTTAACCTGATATCTCTTCAAGAATACCCCGTTATAGCGACCATAAGAGCTTAGCGGTGGCAGTGGTCAATTTCTGAAATAATGGTAATTCAAGGGAATGGATGGAGGGAACTCTTAATCCCTAAGCAAAAATCAACAGGAATTTATTTTGTAAGATTAATTGATTATGAATATAAACAGTTGTCGTAATACCCATGATTTTCGAGCGTTGGCTAAGGCTAGATTACCTTCTGCTGTCTTTCACTATATAGATGGGGCTGCCGATGATGAAGTCACTTATAGAAGGAATACGAAGGCTTATGAAGAATGTGATCTCATTCCTAATGTCTTGGCAGGGGTTGAAACTATAGACACTTCCGTGGAAGTGATGGGACTGAAACTAGATCTACCTCTATTTTGTTCCCCAACCGCCTTACAACGATTATTCCATTACAGAGGGGAAAGAGCCGTTGCTTTAGCCGCCGAAAAATCTCGCATCATGTTTGGGGTTTCTAGTTTGGGGACAGTGAGTTTAGAAGAGATTGGTCAAACAATCTCCTCACCAAAAATGTTCCAATTCTACTATCACAAAGACAAGGGTTTGAACGATGCCATGATTGAAATGTGCAAAGAGGCCAACTTTGATGCCATTGCTTTGACTGTGGATACCATCACCGGAGGAAACCGAGAAAGGGATCTTTGGACAGGATTCACCAGCCCTCCGAAACTAACATTGAATAGTTTAATTAGTTTCGCCTTACATCCTAATTGGTCCTTAAATTATGTTTTCCGTGAAAGATTTGCCTTACCTCAATTAGAAAAATATGTTTCCCAAGGCAGTAACGTAGCAGTATCCATTGGAGATTATTTCAGTAATATGCTCGATCAATCAATGGATTGGAAAGATGCCGAGGAAATTAAGCAAAAATGGGGAAAAAAGTTTTGCCTAAAAGGGATAATGAGTGTGGAGGATGCAAAAAGGGCTGTGGACATCGGTGCTGATGCCATTATGGTTTCTAATCACGGTGGCCGTCAACTAGATGGTTCTATCTCCCCTTTTGACCAGTTAGCAGACATTGTAGATGCCGTGGGAGATGAAATTGATGTCATCTGTGATGGTGGCATTAGAAGAGGGACTCACGTTCTTAAAGCTCTTTCAGTTGGAGCCAAAGCCTGTTCTGGGGGAAGATGGTATTTATATGCTTTGGCCGCTGGTGGTCAACAAGGGGTAGAAAAGGCTATTTCAAATATGAAGAATGAGATAGAGAGAGACATGAAACTAATGGGAGTTACTAAGCTTTCCCAACTCTCAAGAAAAAATATTAAATTTAGATAGGAGAACTCGCTCCCGATCTGCGGTTTCGTCGGGAGCAAGGCAATTATAATAGAACATGAATACTGTTTAAGCTGACAAAAGTTATTTTCCTTATTTTCAAGTCTAGTTTACCTACATTTCTGCCACTTTTTTTCTAATTTGACCATATATAACTATATTTGTGTTGAATGTTGATGATACCTATATTAAAACTGTTAACTAATAACTCCTATCAAATCTTAAGTTTAGATTGAGTACCAGCAAGATCTCAAAGATCAGAGACAACATACAGGTATAGAGCTAACTTTAGGAGTTACTACCCTGACACTCGTGCGACCTCACAAGCCCGTAAAAATCGATTTAAGTCAAGAATACCCATGTCCCTGTCGCAGACGAGGACATCTCCTCCCCATTGTCTTAACAGAAGCCTTTGGCTGCAATCGTTGTCAACAAATTTTTGTAGTAGAAGATAACGGTCAAAACATAGAACAGTTATCTTCTAGTTACCCTTACAAGCGAATCTGGCGTTGGACAGGCTATCGTTGGTTAATCATCCGCCCTGGGTTACGAGACGGCTACCTACCTATCATGACAGGCATGATGGTAGTAATATTAATTGGATGGTTTTTGTTGGCATTGCAATCATCTCTCGGCCCAAGTATTATCATCGGTATCGCTTTGGCTGCGTTACTAATTGTTTTACCAGCAATTGTTTTCTGGTTAGCCTATCGACGTTAAGGCAAATTTTATGACCATGAAAGGTTCTCCTAACTGGCTGTCAGCATCAATTGAACGTTCTTACAAGGCTTACTTGGCTTTAGAAAACAGTGACAGCCTCGATCGCTCTTTAGGAATCAAGGCAATGGCTAAAGGAATTAATCGTTCTTTTGATGCGATTCTTGAAGCAAATACCCTAGATCTGGAAATGAGCCGAGAAATGGCCGTTCCGGATCTATTAATTGATTGGTTAAAATTGACCCCAAAACGGTTGAACAAAACCGTGGAAATTTTGGAATCGTTGGCGGAACTTCCAGATCCCATCCAACAAGTATTTAACGCTCCCTATCGGCTGAATATGGCAGGAACTTATTGTCAATTGATGCCTTTGGGGGTAGTTGCTTTGGTTTATGAGACGTTTCCTGAGTTGGGAGCGATCGCCGCTGGATTTTGTTTAAAAACCGGTAATAGCCTACTGTTAAGGGGTTGCAACTCATCAACTCATTCCAATCAGGTGATTGCAGATATCCTACAGTCTGCCTTAAAGGAGACGGAACTGCCTACGGGTTGTTTGGAGGTACTTTCAGCAGAACAGGGGGCTTCTATCCAAGATTTGGTGACCCAGGATCAATATCTCAGTTTGGTACTTCCTTATGGTCGTCCTAGTTTGGTTCAGCAAGTCACTCAGTGGGCAACGGCCCCTGTGCTAAAGTCGGCTATGGGCAATTGTTATTTGTATTGGTGTCCAACGGTGGATATAGAGATGGTTCGTTGGGTGATTCTGGATAGTCATAGTAGTGAACCAGATCCCGTTAATGCCATTGAAAAAGTTTTAATTACTCCTAACCATAATTCCTCAATCTTAGTGAGATTATTCAATATTCTCCAAGAACAAGGATTTGAATTGAGAGGAGATGAAAGATTGATAGAAGAGTTTAAGGACTATTTGAAACCAGTGAAGGACTCGGAATGGAACACCCCTTATCTAGATAAAATTATTGCTTTTAAAATGGTTGATAATTTATCGGAAGGCATTTGTTGGATGAATCAATATAGCAGTGGTCATGCAGATTGCATCGTTACTGATTCTTATGCACAAAGTCGTCAGTTTGCCACAGAGATAGACAGCGCATTAGTGTATATTAATAATTCCCCTCGTTTCGAGCGTCATCTTGACCAGGGAGAGTCTCTATTTTTGGGAGTTTCTAACCAAAAAGGTCATTATCGTGGTTTAATTTCCCTAGAAACTTTTACCAATCTTAAGCAAGTGGTTCAAGGTCAAGGAAAATAGTTTTTGCATTGAAAAGTACGGCTATGTTTTTAGTGAGATCATACTTTATACCTATAATCTTACTCACAGTAGATGATAGGGATTGATATGTTTCAGCTGATGGCTGATAGCTGAACGCTTATAAACTAGCCAGTTTTATCGAAGGTGCAAGATTTGAGTATTACTGATATCTTGCACCAGTATAGAAAAACTTAAATTAGTCAGCAGTAAGCAGTTCCTCACTCCGTTACGGCGCTATCGCACAGCGTTCAGCATTCGTTTAATCTTACTCACAGTAGATGATAGGGATTGATATTTTTCAGCTGATGGCTGATAGCTGAACGCTTATAAACTAGCCAGTTTTATCGAAGGTGCAAGATTTCGTATTAGCTTAATGTTTGTTTTTTCTGTAAACTAATATCCTCTGCCCATTTGGAATCTTTAGTAAAGATAATGTCAATGATTAAATCGGGATAATTTTGATGGATAACTTGACTAACTTCTTCTCTGATATGATCTAAGTCTTCAACACCGTTTAAGTTATATTCTGGAGGCAATAGCCAATAAATACTAACAAATATAGTATTGCCTATCTGAGTCATTCTTAACCAATACTTTTCTAAGTGAAAGCTATGAGTTGCAGTCTCGAATAACTGTTTAATTTCTTTCTTCGTTTTGACACTAGGAGAAGCTAACAATAATTGTTTTAAACTATCAATAATAACTTTGATGGGAACAGGAATAGTAATCAAAACTATAATAATTACTAAAGTAGAATCAGCGTAGGGAATAAACCAAGATAATGTAGTGTTTTTTATAAAAATAATTATAGTAAAAGCGGCACCGACAGATAGACTAATTAAGCCATTAATTAGCCAGTTTTTTGCATCAACTTCTATCATTATGGAGCGAGTTTTTTTTGCTATTCTTTTTTGAATTAATGCGGTAACTAGACAACCGGTAGCGGCAATTAAAGCATAAATTACTGCCACATTAGCATTGAGGTTTCTACCCCCATGTAAAATAGCAGTAATAGCGGAGGTTAAAGCGAATAGCGATAAAAGAGAAATTAATAGTCCTTTGATGAGATTAACTAAGGGAATAAAACTAGAATAACCAAAGTTGAAATATTCATTTTCTGGTTGTTTTTGTAACCAAGAAACCCCAAGGGTTATCAAAGCCATGAGAAAGC
Source organism: Crocosphaera sp. Alani8 (assembly GCF_038442745.1). NCBI lineage: Bacteria > Bacillati > Cyanobacteriota > Cyanophyceae > Chroococcales > Aphanothecaceae > Crocosphaera > Crocosphaera sp. Alani8. The sequence goes on along the minus strand of NZ_JARVCN010000368.1, from coordinate 16,153 downwards.
CAACAACATTAAAAAAACCATCTAATAAAATAGCTTCTGATTGAATAGATACACCAAAACCGATGCCTAAAGCTGACATAAATAAAGTAACGAATATTGATAAATTAAGTCCAAACTTTTCTGTTTTTTCTCGATTCATTTCTCTAAAAAATTAAAATATTTAAACTAATTACAACCTAAAATTTTACGAATATTTTATTCTCTGACATCATAGTTTTTTTTATGTGTTAACTTTTAACTCATTCATCCATTTTCGAGTCCCAAATGATTGACAAGCAACCTTTGCCACCTCGGAAGCTTTGCTGAGAGAATCCATAAAATTGTGTTTAAAAATAAAGTGGCAAAATGCCCCATGAAAAACATCTCCTGCTCCCAGAGTATCAACCGCTTTGATCGGAGAAATATCTATGCAGTTAAACTCTTCTTGTGTCCAGCATTTAATCGGATTTTCTCCGTTGGTTATGGCAATATTTGGAACACCGATTTGTTTTAAATAATTGAAAACATCATCACTATTATAACAGTTAGGAGGATAAAAATTAGCAGAACAAATGGCGTAGTTTACATAGGGTAAAATCTTTTCAAAGCCTGGTTTCCAACTGCCACCATCAATCATAATCGGAATATTTTTTAAGTGAGCTTGTTGGGCAATAAGTTGACTAACAACCATTTGATGTCCGTCAATTAAAATAATATCAACATCTTGCAAAATTTCTAAGGATAATTTATCTGCTTTAGCCTGAGATTTGATAGCATTAATGGAAATAACAGCCCTTTTTCCAGTTAATTTATCAACAATAATTGAAGAGGTGGGAGGCGGATTTTCATGGGAAGGAGACAGATCAAAAACACTCAAGGCACAATCTTCCAATTCTGCACAAATTAGTTGACTAATGGGATGGTTTCCGATCATACTTAAAACAGTGGCTTGATGACCAAAATGTTGAAAGGTAATAGCTGCATTTGTAGCAGGTCCTCCTGCAGCAATGCTTTGATCAAGTGCGACAATTTTTTCATTAGAATGGGGAAAATGATCAGCAAGATAAATAATATCGAGAGTCGTTAAACCGACAAATAATCCATTCATGATTGATAAAATGAACAACAAAAGTTTACAGCAGGGAACGCTTTACATTGTAGGAACACCCATCGGAAATTTAGAAGATATTACCTTTCGGGCGATCCGAATTTTAAAATCAGTTAATCTTATCGCCGCAGAAGATACTCGTCATACTGCTAAACTTTTGCATCATTTTGAGATTACTACGCCTCAGATTAGTTACCATCATCATAATCGCACGGCTCGCCAGAACCAATTGTTAAACTATCTTAAAGAAGGACAAATTATAGCCTTGGTAACCGATGCTGGAATGCCCGGAATTTCTGACCCTGGATACGATTTGATATATGCTTGTATTATAGCAAATATCCCTGTTATTCCCATTCCTGGCCCCACAGCAGCCATAACAACCCTTTCTGTGTCCGGACTACCCACAGATCGCTTTGTTTTTGAGGGATTTTTGCCTCTAAAAAGAAAGGATAGAAGCGATCGCCTAAATCAATTAATGACGGAAAATAGGACTATTATTGTCTATGAAGCACCCCATCGTCTCTTGAAAACCTTAACAGATTTTCGAGAAGTTTTTGGCGAAGAGCATCAGATTACAGTAGGAAGAGAACTAACCAAACATTACGAAGAGTTCTGGCGAGGAACGTTAGAAAATGCTATCTTATATTATCAGAATTCTCAACAAATCAAAGGGGAATTTACCTTAATTATCGCTGGCTGTTCTGAAAATCATCACCTTGAGTTAACTATTGAGGAATTAAAAGACGAATTACAACAATTATTAAACCAAGGAATGACCAGATCTCAAGCCAGTCGTCAGTTAGCAAAAATCACCTGTTTTTCTCGTCGGCAAATTTATGATTTATCATTGGAAAACTAACATAATAAAACGTCACTTTATCCATAGCTTAATCTTAATAATACCCATTCTTTTAGGCAGCTGCACCACACAAAAGACGGAAGTATCAATTTCTAGCGGTTCAAATGGAAGTGGCTATCAAAAAATCAGTTCTCAGATTAAATTATCAGCCAACAGTATAGGACAAATTGAAGTAACCGATAATTACGATTCTCAAGGTTCGCAACAGAATCTAGAGCGTTTATTGAATAGAGAAGTTGACTTTGCTATTGTACAGCTAGATGTAGCAAGTGAACCAATGAGAGAAGGAAAAGTTAAGACATTATTGGTTCTAACTCAAGAATATTTACACATAGTAACTAAGGACGATAATGATATTAAAACTTTAGCAGACTTGCAAGGAAAACGAGTCATAATTGGAGCAGAAGGTAGCGGAATTTATTTTACTGCCAAGCGTATTTTTGAAGCGAGTAACATAAACGTTAATGAAGTTAAGTCCAATGAAAAGAGACTTGAAAAACTTATCAATAGTGAAATTGATGCTTTTGTTTACGTTGGTCCTTTAGCTACCAGTGAGAAGTTTCAAAAAGAATTACATCAAGCACCAAGGTTACGTTTTATTCCCATAAATCCTAGTTTAATTAACTATTTAACCATTCAATTTCCTGAGTCTTATCAAGGTAAAATAATTCCCCAAGGAACTTATAAACCTTTGCCACAATTACCCAATCAAGACTTACTAACTATTTCAACACCTGGGGCGTTAATTACTCGTCCCGACGTTAATAAACGGAAAGTTTCTTTGTTGACATGGGCAATTATTTCTAACTTCCGTCAGTATTCTCCTTTCTATCCTGAATTAGCTTCTCAACAAAATGCTTCCTTATTAAGCGAAGGTTTAATTTATATCCATCCTGGGGCGCAACAAGTCTTTAACGATGGAGATCCTAGAGTCGCCTGGCAACGTTATTTACAAGAAAATAAGCCTCTCCAAGCTGCTTTTATCATGTTAGTAAGCACTAGTAGTCTTGGCTTTTTAATTAGTTGGTGGCGTAAGAGAAAACAAAATAATCTTCTGAAAGCCAACCTACAAACTATCCCCGAGTTGAGACAACTATTAGATAATAATCCACAAAAAGCAACAGAAGAAATTGAAAATTTACGTCAAAAGTATCGTTTAATGTTGATTGACGGTAAAGTTTCTCCAGAGGTTTACGAACAAATTGAAAAAATGACACAAATATTTTCAGAACAATGTAAAAGATGGCAAGAGAAACAAAAAGAATTGTCTTATAATCAGATATTACAATTAATGGATCAATGGGAGCAACAAATGCCAGAACATTTTCTCTCAAAATACGAACAATTGGAGTCTTCTCACAACCAATATAAAGAGATGTTGAAAAGTGGAAAATTAGACTTACAAACTTATTTACAGATGATTCAACTTACTTTTGTCTTTTCAAACTCATTTTCATTAAATACAGCTAAAGATAATAAAAATAACTTTTCTAATTGATTGCAGTAGAATAATTATAATCACTATATCAAACTGTGTTAGTATCGATATAGCAATCAGTTATCAGTTGTAAAAATTTAGGTCTAAGTTATAAGAGAACATTCAAAAGTGGTAACTGATAACTGATAACTGGTAACTGGTAACTGGTAAAAAAGATATCTCATCAATCATAACTGATTGCTATGTACAGGAGTTTAGTAGAATATGTCCCCTATTTCATACCATCTAAAAAAAAAGTTGTCTCAACCCTTAAAAATTGGTTCAATAGAGGTTAAAAGTAGGGTGTTACAGTCTCCTTTGTCCGGGGTGACTGACCTAGTTTTTCGTCGTTTAGTTAGGCGTTACTCTCCTAATTCTATGATGTACACCGAGATGGTAAGTGCTACAGAAATTCATCATTTAAAACAACTTCCTAGACTAATGGAAATTGACAAAAATGAGCAACCAATCAGTATTCAGTTGTTTGATTGTCGTCCCGATTTTATGGCAGAAGCAGCAGAAAAAGCAGTAAAAGAAGGAGCAAAAACTATTGATATAAATATGGGTTGTCCTGTGAATAAAATTACTAAAAAAGGTGGAGGATCTTCTTTATTAAGACAACCAGAAATTGCTCAAAAAATTGTTCAAGAGGTAGTTGATACTGTAGATGTTCCTGTTACAGTGAAAACTAGAATAGGATGGGACGACAAGGAAATCAATATCCTAGAATTTGCTCAGAAAATGGAGGATTCGGGAGCATCTATGTTAACCATTCACGGTAGAACTCGCGCCCAAGGATATAAAGGAAATGCTAGATGGGAATGGATTAAAAAAGTTAAAGAAACTTTGACCATTCCTGTTATTGCTAATGGAGATATCTTTTCCGTTGAAGCTGCCATTAACTGTTTAGAAATAACAGGAGCAGACGGTGTTATGTGTTCTCGCGGAACCCTCGGTTATCCTTTTTTGGTAGGAGAAATTGACTACTTTTTTACAACAGGTAATAAACCTATTCAACCTTCTTCCATAGAAAAATTACAATGCGCAAAAGAACATTTAAAAGGTTTATGGGAATATAAAGGTAAACGAGGTATTTATCAAGCTAGAAAACATTTAAGTTGGTATTGTAAAGGGTTTTCTGGTGCATCAGAATTAAGGGATAAAGTGTCTCGAATCGAAACAGTAGAAGAAGGTTATAAACTGTTAGATGGAGCGATAGAAGATATATCATCCACTAGCCCTTGCTACTAAAGTTTAAATTTGCTAAGCTATTAAAGCTTGAACTACATTTTAAACTTGTCATAAAATGTTAACAAAAGACAGTATTAAAGGAACAATTGAACAGCAGCGTAACTTCTTCTCATCAGGAGCGACACAAGAGATAAGCTTCCGTAAACAACAGTTGGAAAAGTTAGGAAATCTAATCGATGAATACGAAAGTGACATAATAGAAGCACTACATAAAGATTTAAAAAAACCAGAACTGGAAGGATGTTTAAGTGCTGTTCTTACAACAAAAACAGACATTAAATATGCACTCAAAAATATTAAAAAATGGGTAAAGTCTAAGAGGGTTTCTGTTCCCCTAGAAGTATTACCTGGACAAGGTTATGTACAACCTCAACCTAAAGGGGTTGCCCTTATTATTGGTGCCTGGAATTATCCATTTCATCTAACAATTCTTCCTTTAATCGGTGCGATCGCAGCTGGTAATTGTGCCATTATTAAGCCGTCAGAATTAACACAAAACACATCAAAAATAATCGCCGAAATTATTAATAATAACTTTGATAGCAACTACATAAAAGTTATAGAAGGAGCAAAAGAAACCAGCCAACAACTATTACAAGAAAAATTCGATCATATCTTTTTTACCGGTAGTTCTTCCATTGGCAAAATTGTCATGGAAGCCGCCGCTAAACATTTAACCCCAGTTACTCTAGAGTTAGGGGGAAAAAGCCCCTGTATTGTTGATACCAACATCAATATAAAAGAAACAGCAAAACGTATTGCTTGGGGTAAATTCTTAAACAATGGACAAACCTGTATTGCTCCTGATTACCTATTAGTTAATCGTCAAATAAAGCAACAGTTACTAGATGCAATCGTCGAAGCAACAAAAAAAATGTACGGAGATAATCCAGCAAAAAATCCAGACTACGGAAGAATAATTAACCATCACCATTTTAATCGCCTGTGTGGTCTATTGGAACCAGGAAAAATTGTTTTAGGAGGACAAGTCATACCCGAAGAAAACTATATCTACCCAACAATTATCGATCAAGTTTCCCCTGACTTTCCTATTATGCAAGATGAGATATTTGGACCTATTTTACCCATCTTAGAATACGATAGATTAGAAGAAGCGATCGCCTTCATAAACGAAAGACCCAAACCCCTTGCTCTCTATCTATTTTCTAACGATAAAAAGCAACAAAAAATTGTCTTAGAAAGAACAATATCAGGGGGAGTTTGTATAAATGATACCATCATGCAATTACAAGTGCTTGGTCTTCCCTTTGGTGGTGTTGGTAATAGTGGGATGGGTTCTTATCATGGAAAAGCCAGCTTTGACACATTTTCCCATTATAAAAGCGTTCTCAAACGTTCGTTTTTGCTTGAAACGAACCTACGCTTCCCACCCTATAAAGGTAAATTAAAATGGTTAAAATTGCTCTTAGGATAGAAGATTAGGTCTAAATAAATGACTGTGTTGAGGATGATAGAGTCGGGAACGGGAACTTTTTTGGGTATTTAAAGCAGGACTAATAATGTATAAAGTTGTCCGAATTAAGTTTTCTTTTTCCGTTACCTCTGCCATTTTTTCTAAAGGAACAATGAGAATTTTTTCATCAGGCCAACCAATACGAAAACAAATAGCAACCGAGGTAGAAGATGGATAAAACTGTAGTAATTTTTCTTGGGATTTTTTAACATGACGGGCGGCTAAATATAGACATAAACTAGCTTGATGAGCCGCCAAACCCTCTAATTCTTCAGCAGGAGGAACCTGAGAAGCACTACCACTAACCCGAGTTAAAATGATAGTTTGAACTAGATCTGGAATGGTTAATTCCGTGCCTATTTTTGCCGCAGCCGCTTGAAACGCACTGATTCCTGGTATTAGGTGAAACTCGATCTCTTCTTGTAGGAGACGCAAAATTTGTTCTTGAATGGCACTATAAAGGGTCAAATCTCCTGAATGAAGACGTACAACAGAACGATGATTTCTCACCCGATCAACCATAATTTTCATGATATCCTCTAGGGTTTTATTTCCCGTAGGAATCAACTCACAATCTTGGCGCGCATCCTCTAAAATTTGCTTAGGAACCAAAGAATCGGCGTACAAAATAACATCAGCTTCCCTGATAATTTTATACGCTTTTAATGTTAATAATTCTGGATCACCAGGACCTGCACCGACGAAATAAACAGAAGGGTTTAAATTAGTCATTATTAAAGGTTAACTACCATTAAATCTTCAAAAACTTCCTGTACTGCCGGATGAACTAAAACACCATCTTTGACATTAACACCTTTGGCTAAACTGGCATCTTTTTCTAAACCATCTAAACCTTCATTAGCCAACTTCAAAACATAGGGTAAGGTACTATTATTTAAAGCTTGTGTTGCCGTCCAAGGTACAGCCCCCGGCATATTAGGGACCCCAAAATGTAACACCCCTTCTTCTACGTAGGTGGGGGAACTATGAGAAGTAGTGCGTAAAGTTTCAATACATCCTCCTTGATCCACTGCCACATCCACAATCACCGAACCAGGGCGCATTTTCGACACCAACTCCCTAGAAATCAAGGTTGGGGCGCGTTTTCCTGTTACCAACACCGCACCGATCAATAAATCTGCGTCAGGGACAGCTTTTTCGATGGTAGAAGCGTTACTATACAACAATTCCACCCGTGAACCGAAAAGTGTCTCTAAGTAGGCTAAACGGTCCAGATTAATGTCAAATATTTGTACTCGCGCCCCCATTCCCACTGCCATCTTAGCTGCTTCAGTTCCAACGATACCACCTCCTAAGACCGCCACACGCCCTACAGAAACCCCAGGAATGCCTCCTAAAAGAACACCACGTCCCCCCTGCTGTTTTTCTAGATATCTTGCCCCAAACTGTACAGAAAGACGACCTGCGATGATGCTCATAGGGGTTAGTAAGGGGAGTCTTCCGTCTGGGAGTTCCACGGTTTCATAAGCGATCGCTGTTATTTTCGATGACATCAAAGCTTTGGTCAACTCTTTATCGGCTGCCAAATGGAGATAGGTGAATAGTATTTTAGCTGTGTTGAGATAGTCATATTCCTGCTTTAGAGGTTCTTTCACCTTTACCACTAAATCTTGTTCCCAAGCTTGAGACGCACTGGTGACGATTTTAGCCCCCACTTGTTCGTATTCTTGATCCGTAAAACCCGATCCTATTCCTGCTTCGGTTTCTACTGAAACTTGATGTCCTCTATCACACAATGCTCTCACGCTGTTGGGGCTTAAGCCAACCCGAAATTCTTGGTCTTTAATCTCTTTAGGGACACCAATTCTCATATATTTTATCAAGTTTAATTATTATTCCTACTGTAGCTTACAAAAACTTTTTAAGAATTGCTAGTCCTTTTTAGAGAAAAATGCGATTTATCTATGGCTTGAAAACATCATCTTCAATACCTACCCACCATTCCCCCAATTTCATTAATTCCTCGTGTAACTCAGATAACTTGTCTAAATATTGTTCAGAAGAGAGATTGTGGCGGTTTTCTTCTAATTTTTTGAGCCTTAGTTGTATCAACAACCAGGGTTGTGATATTTTTCCTGTTTCTTCAATGTATCGGGCCAATTCTTCACTATTCATAATCTATTTAAAATAATAATTTTAGTAATAAACAGAACCATCGGATTTTTTATAAAAATGATAAGATGGTTTAATACCTAATATTGTTGGTAAACCGTCAGCATCAATAGATACTGCTACCGTTCCATTTTTTTTGATGTGGTAAGCATCCATAGAAAAGGTTATTTTTTGGTCGTCAGATAGGTTAATGATAACTGTTTTTGCCTCAGAAGACAAAATCTCTTGATAGGATCTTTTTTCGTACTCCCTGCCAATTTTTTCGGCTTCTTGCCATAAAATCTGATAATTTTCCCGAAGTTTTTGTCTGTGGTGTTTTCTGAAGGGAAATAACTCAATCAGTTTCATGAAATTGTTTTAAGGGAAAAAAGAAAATTTCATCTAGGGGTAAATTATAAGCTAAAAAGTCATCAAAATTATGCTCTGCATTACTGATTTTAATAGCTGGAAAACGCTTTAAACTATCTGACCAATATTTTAATAATCCTACCTCTCCATAAATATAGATGTGAGCCAAATAAGTTAAAATATCTTTGATAATATCAGGATGAGGAAAACAAAAACCCCAGTCAATCACACAATAGCGATCATAAATTTCTTTTGGCAAATCGCTGTTAACATCTGATTGTTGTACAAATTCTGATAGCTTTAATAAATGATAGTCAGAGAATCCAAATTCTATCAATTCTGACTTTTTATATTCAGTAGTCCATATTTTTAGTTTTTCTGGAAAACGCTTTTCTATTTGTAGTATTTTTGCTGGAATCAAGAGACAGAATTTTGCTGTCATTTTAGATTAATATAACATCAAGTATTATAGTTAGAAATCGAAGAAGAAGTCAGAAGCGAAACCGAGGGTTTATTCCACACTCCTGACTCCTGAAGGCTGACTGCTGAAAGCTGACTGCTGAAAGCTAACTCCCGACTCCTGACTAGAAAAAAACTCCCTTTAAACCAACTAAACCTCAACCGTTACCTTTTCATTTTTAACCTCATCAACCGACGATTTTGGTTGATATTGACTAGCAATTAAAGCCACTAAAAACCACCATAAAGTATTAACTTGGGGACGATACCAAACCGTATCAAATAATCCTTGGGCCATTAGTCCAGCCATAGCAGCGATCGCCGCCATTAACCACATACCAGCAGGATTATTTTGATCCCTTAACCGTTGAATTTGTTGTACACCTTGATTAACAGTAATAACAAGTAACCAAATAAAAATACTTAATCCAATTAAACCCGTTTCTACGGCAGTTTCTAATAACACAGAATAAGCACTCAACGCGCTATATTTAGGACTCATATAAAGAGGATAAACCTTATTAAACGCGCTATTTCCAGGACCAATACCAATCAAAGGACGATCGCGAATCATATCCAATACCGCCATCCAAACATTAATCCTGAAATTATTACTACTATCTCCTCTCCCCATAAAAATAGTCATTACCCTAATTCGTAACGAGTCAACAGAAAGAATAGCAGCAAACATTAAACCTCCCAAAATACCAAACACAAGAGGCAATAACCACCTACGCCAAAACGGAGATAAATTGTTTTTAAACCAGACAAAAAATAATAACAAAAACGTTGCCACTAAAGCCATCATTGCAATCCAGCCGCCACGACTTCCCGTAAAATAAAGACAGGCCGTATTAACCAAAGTAACGGTAATAGCTAATAACTTAGGGAAAAAACCTTGCCAGACAAAAAATGCCGCCACACTCAAAGCGATCGCAGGTAATAAATAAGCAGATAATAAATTCGGATTACCCAAATAACTATAAACCCTAGTAGTACCAGCCAATTCTGACGTGGGATCGTTCCAAGTTGCCAACTGTTCCACCCCAAAAATTTGTTGTCTAATTCCATAACAACCCACCACCAAACCAGTGCCTAAAACCGCCGTAATTAACCAATTAGTCAAGCGAGGCGATCGCAAAATCCTTGCACAAAAAACAAAAAAGAGTAAATACAAAGTCAGCTTAATAAAACCCGAAAAAGCCGCCGCTTTCACAGGAGACAAAGCCACCGCTACAGCAGAAATTCCCCAATAAAAAAACACCAATAGATGAATAGGACCAAAGCCAGGTTTTTCCGTATCAGATAAAGTTAAAATGCCCCAGTAACCGGCAATAGCAATCAACCAAACCCCCATTAAACCCGTACTAATAAACGGACCAAAAAGAAAAATAATGCTAATTAGTAACGCGCCAATAGCCTCACCAAATCGTAATAAAAAGCTAGACGATCTCCAAGCAGCCAATAAACCCACTACACGGTAAACATAACTAGCATTGAGCCAAGTTTTCGGTGAAAAGTAAGAGAGGGTAACGAGATCCCAAGTTGAATTCATGAAACCTTACCAAAAAATATCAGTTATCAGTTATTACGGATCAGCCTTGCTTTTGTCAAGGCATATTGAAAACAAGAACACTGAAGACGAACCCAAAATAGAGAATTTGCGTCATCATATATTATTGTCCGTAATTCTCCTTACCCTGTTCCCTTAAAAAGCTTTATTGTGTACCCTATAACTAAATTCTATGCTGACCTATCCAAAGGGGGATAACCCGTTGACTAAGCTAATACATCCTACTGCTGTCATTCATCCGAATGCACAAATCGATCCCACCGTGGAAGTAGGCCCCTACGCTGTCATTGGTGATCGGGTGAAAATAGGCGCAAAAACCACCATTAGCCCCCATGTGGTCATAGAAGGCCCCACAGAGATTGGCAAAAATAACCGTATTTTTCCCAGTGCAGTTATTGGTTTAGAACCCCAAGATCTTAAGTATAAAGGGGCCCCCAGTAAGGTAAAAATTGGCGATGGCAACACCATCCGCGAGTTTGTCACCGTCAACAGAGCCACCGAAGCCGACGAAGTTACAGAAATTGGTAATAATAACCTCTTGATGGCCTACGTTCATGTTGCCCATAATTGCGTCATAGAAGACCATGTAATCATTGCTAACGCCGTCGCTTTAGCTGGTCACGTTCATATCGAGTCCAGGGCTGTTATTGGAGGTGTTTTGGGGATTCATCAGTTTGTGAGAATAGGCCGCAACGCTATGTTAGGGGGTATGAGTCGTATCGACCGCGACGCACCTCCCTTTATGATGATCGAAGGGAACCCGTCTAGAGTGCGATCGCTCAACTTATTGGGGTTAAAACGAGCCGGACTCACCACAGAGGATGTAGGCTATCTTAAAAAGGCTTTTCGTCTCTTGTATCGCTCCGATCTCACCTTAAAACAAGCATTAGACGAGTTAGGCAACTTGGAGAACAACCAATACACTCAATATTTACTTCGCTTTCTGCAACTGTCTACCACAGGAGAAAAGCGACGCGGACCGATCCCAGGAAGTAACGTTTAAGTCATCAGCCATCAATAATTATGGGTTAGAGAGGAAGCCATGCAAATTTTTATTAGTACCGGAGAAGTTTCAGGAGACTTACAGGGGGCGATGTTGGTGGAAGCCCTATATCGACAAGCAGAGCAACAAAACATTCCTTTAGAGATTTTAGCGTTGGGGGGCGATCGCATGGAAGCCGCCGGGGCTAAATTATTGGGAAATACTGCCGGTATCGGGTCTATTGGTATTGTGGAAGCCCTCCCATTTATTATCCCCACTTGGTTAATGCAGCGTCGGGTTCAAGCTTATTTACGGGACAACCCCCCAGATATTTTAATTTTATTGGATTATATGGGGCCTAATGTATCTTTCGGCAAGTATGCCCGTAAGCATTTATCCCATGTGCCGATTATTTATTATATTGCTCCTCAATCTTGGGTTTGGGCCCCCAATAACAAAACCATCGAACAATTTGCCGAAATTACCGATATTTTGTTGGCTATTTTCCCCGAAGAAGCGAGATTTTTTGAGAAGAAAGGCATAAAAGTTAAATGGGTTGGTCATCCTTTATTGGATAGAATGGCCAAGGCTCCCACAAGAGAAGCTACTCGGGAGGCGTTGGGACTCGATGCAAATCAACCAGTGATTGGCTTATTTCCTGCTTCTCGTTACCAAGAATTGAAGTATCATCTACCTTTAATTTGTAAAGCAGCGCAGAAGTTACAAGTACAGGTTCCTGATGTTCATTTTCTCTTACCTGTTTCTTTAAAAGAGTATCGTGACACCATAGAAGCGATGGTTAAACAATACGATTTATCTATTACTTTGTTCGATGGAAGAGCTATCGAAGTAATGGCGGCAGCTGATTTTGCGATCGCTAAGTCGGGAACGGTTAATTTAGAATTGGCTTTGTTAGATATTCCTCAATTAGTCCTCTGTTTGGTTAATCCTTTGACCATGTGGATTGCACGAAATATTCTTAAGTTTTCTATTCCCTTTATGTCTCCTCCTAATTTAGTTGTGATGGAAGAAATTGTCCCGGAATTGTTACAAGAAGAAGCAACCATTGACCGCATTGTTGAGGAGTCAGTAGACTTATTATTGAACCCGGAACGCCGCCAAAAAACCTTTGCTAACTACGAACAAATGCGTACTCTTTTAGGAGAGGTTGGAGTCTGCGATCGGGTAGCTAATGAAATTCTCCACTATCAAAAATAACTAAATTAACCTGAGTTTGGTGTTAGGAGTTAAGTATTTTTTGTGGTAATACTCGGTGACAGATTGCCAATAAATTTTCTTATAGAGTAAAATGGTTGACATACAAAAAAAAGATCAAGATTTAGGGAATGAATTTATTATTTAATCCTCAGATAAATTATGCAAAATTTTGGTGAAAAAGTTAGTTTTATTTGGTCGGTTGCTGATTTAATTCAGGATAGTTTTAAGAGGGGAAAATATCAAGATATAATTTTACCATTCACAGTTTTACGGCGGTTAGATTGTGTATTAGAACCGACAAAAGAGCAGGTTTTAGATGCTTATGATAAATATCATGGGAAATTAGATAGATCTTGACCCCATTTTATGTAAGCAGTCGGGATTTGCTTTTTATAATGCGTCTAACTATGATTTTGGTAAGTTAATTGATGACCCACAAGATTTAGGAGCCAATTTAAAGAGATATATTAATAGTTTTAGTTCTAACATGAGGGAAGTGTTAGAAAAATTTGATTTTCCCAATACTATTGATAAGTTAGAAGATGCTAATTTATTATTTCAAGTAATGGAGAAGTTTAAGACGATTGATCTTCATCCTGATAAGGTTTCTAATTTAGAAATGGGATATATTTTTGAAGAGTTAATCCGTAAGTTTAATGAGGCGTTAGATGAGAATCCTGGGGAACACTTTACCCCTAGAGAAGTTATACAATTAATGGTGAATTTATTGTTATCTCAGGATCTTGATTCTCTTAAACAAGCTCATATTACTCGCACAGTTTATAATCCTTGTTGTGGTAGTGGAGGAATGTTAACCATTGCCAAAGAAAGGATTTTAGAATTGAATCCCAACAGCACAGTATTTTTGTTTGGACAAGAGGTAAACCCTGAAACTTTTGCTATTTGTAAGTCAGATTTATATATGAAAAGTGAGGATGGTAAGGAGGCTGATAATATTAAGTTTGGGAGTACCTTATCTAATGACCAACACAGTGATCAAACCTTTGATTATTTATTAGCTAATCCTCCTTATGGTAAGGACTGGAAACGAGACAAAGAAGCAGTGACGAAGGAATCTGAGAAGGTAGGAAGTCGTTTTAGTGCAGGAACACCGAGAATTAGTGATGGACAGTTATTATTTTTACAGCAAATGTTATCACGGATGAAGTCTTTTGAGAGTGAAGGCAGTCGGGTAGCAATTGTTATGAATGGTTCCCCTTTATTTACGGGAGATGCAGGGAGTGGAGAAAGCGAGATTAGACGCTGGATATTAGAGAATGATTGGTTAGAGGCAATTATTGCTTTACCTGAGCAGTTATTTTATAACACAGGAATTGCTACTTATGTTTGGGTTTTAAGTAATAAGAAATTATCATCAAGAAAGGGTAAAGTACAGTTAATTAGTGCCTCTGATTTTTGGGTAGCGATGCGGAAGAGTTTAGGGAATAAGCGTCGGGAAATTAGTAAGAAACAAATTGAGAACATCACTGATATTTTTCGAGGGTTTGAAGCGTCAGAAATAAGCAAGATTTTTAAAAGTACAGACTTTGGGTATCGTAAAATTACCATTGAACGTCCTTTGCGGTTGAATTTTCAAATTACTCCTGAAAGAATTGAACGGGTAAAGGAACAAACAGCGTTTATTAATTTAGCAGTGAGTAAGAAGAAAAACCCAGAAATGAAAAAGATTGAAGAAGAGGCAGGAAGGGAACAACAAAAGGCAATTTTAGGGGTTTTATTGAGTTTACCAGACGAGTTATATAAACATAGAAAGCCATTTACACTATTGTTAAAAAAGGTATTTAAGGTTGATAATGTAGCGGTTAAAGCTTCTTTATTAAAGGCTATATTAACAGGGTTATCAGAGAAAGATGAAACGGCGGAAATTTGTCGAGATAGAGATGGAAAACCTGAACCTGATACGGATTTAAGAGATACAGAGAATGTGCCATTAGATGAGGATATTTATGATTATTTTCAACGGGAAGTAAAACCCCATGTTTCTGATCCGTGTATCAATGAAACAGTGAGGGATAGTAAGGATAATGAGGTAGGAAAAGTGGGTTATGAGATTAATTTTAATCGTTACTTTTATCAATATCAACCCCCAAGGGAGTTAGGGGAAATAGAAGGGGATATTCAAGAAGTAGAAGGGGAAATTTTAGCGATGCTGAAAGAAATGGGGGTGTAGGAATGTAATTAAATAATTAACGATTCCATTAAAATTATGCACATTATTACTCGTAAACGGTTAAATGAATTTGCTAATAAATATCCTGGTACAAAAACTGCTTTAGGAAAGTGGTATCAAGAGATAAAAAAAGGGTAATTCTCGTCAATTGCTGAGTTGCGTAAAGTGTTCTCTACTGCGGACAAGGTGGGTAAGTTAACAGTGTTTAATATTGGGGGAAATAAGGTTAGGTTAATTGTAGCTATTCATTATAAACGTTGTCAGGTAACTTTATTAAATCCTATTGATGTTATTTAATTTTGAGGTAAAAAAATATGACTCTAAACACCTTAAAGCAATGGAAACCCTACCCTACTTATAAACCTTCTGGGGTTGATTGGTTGGGGGATATTCCTGATGGGTGGGATGTCTTAAAATTGAAAAATATTTCTAATGTCAATTTAAGTAATGTTGATAAGAAGTCAATTGAAGATCAAGAAACAGTCAGCTTATGTAATTATACAGATGTTTATTATAATGACTACATTACTAATGATTTAAGTTTTATGGTTGCGACAGCTTCCTATGAACAAATAAGAAAATTTACTTTAAAAAAAGGTGATGTTTTGTTAACTAAAGATTCAGAAACATGGGATGATATAGCTATACCTGCTTGTGTTATTAAAGACTTAGAAAATGTTTTATGTGGTTATCATTTAGCTCATATACGTCCTTATTCTGATAAATCTTTTGGTAAATATTTGTTTAGGGTAATTTCAGCGAGAGGGATAAGAGAACAATATTGGGTTTTTGCAAATGGAGTAACTAGATTGGGTTTATCTAAATCATCAATATCTGATTCATTATTACCCATTCCCCCACTCCCCGAACAAGAAAAAATCGCTCAATTTCTGGATGAAGAAACGGCAAAAATAGATAAACTCATCACCCACAAACAAAGACTGATTGAATTATTAAAAGAAAAGCGCACAGCTTTAATTAGTCATGCAGTAACCAAAGGACTTAACCCCCATATCCCCATGAAAGATTCTGGAGTAGAATGGTTAGTATCTTCTCAAAAAGCCAGGGGTCACTCGCTGCGAAAACTTAGGCCAAACA
>NZ_JARVCN010000367.1:0-3019 GCF_038442745.1 Crocosphaera sp. Alani8 | reverse complement strand
TGGCCTAAGTTTTCGCAGCGAGTGACCCCTGGCTTTTTGAGAAGATACCAAATCTGGGGGTAATACCGTCTGACGGGGTCGAAACTCTACTTTTCTGCGTACCTGATGTAATCCTTTGGTATTCAGTCGATTATCAAACTCATCTGCTTGATACTCCACATTCTCAAAATCATGGGAAAAGGGTTCTTCTTCTAAAAACTGATAAATCAGGGACAGGGTTTTACCGGGAGCTTGGGCTAAGATGTCATAATCTACTAAGAGTAATGAGGAACTGTATTCGCTATAAAACGCTTCTTTGAGAGCGTTATAAGCAAATCCCACTAATCTGCCTCCCTGACTCAAAGCTTCCGTGCGAGTGTAAACTGTAGAACGTTCCCCTGAATTGCTAAATAAGCGGGACGCCTCAAAAGTATTTTTCCTCACTAATCGTTCAACACTGTCCATAATCCAAGCTACATTGCGCACACAGCAAACAACTTTAGCATCGGGGAATAGGTCGTGAATTAAGGATAATTTGCTACACCAGAGACGGTTGGTGTCAAAGATGACCTCTTTTTCTGCTTCTGCCTCATAGAATGTGGAAAAAATATTTAAGGTTAATGCTCGTTTTTGTTCAGGGGTGATAAAGACAGAAAATTCGTTATTTTCGCTCATCGCCTCTAATAGTCGGTTTACTAGACTTCCCACGGGACTAGACATTCCTCCATAAAAGCGAGGGTTTTGGTTGAGTAAGGCTCCTAATAAGGTTGAACCGGAACGTGGTAATCCAGAGATGAAGTGGATTTTTTGTTTCATTTGTTTCTTGATATAAATTATTTGGTCGTGATTCCTACAGCAATTTACGACTTGATAAGGTGCAAAAATTTATCACTTTGGGGAACAGGGAACAGATAATTTTTCTAAAGTGTACTTCAATAACTTGCAAATTGCTGTATCTAGGGAAAATTTGAGGGTGTAGCGGTGATGTTGAGAAAAGGAATGTCTCCCCACATCTTGCACCTTCGATAAAACTGGCTAGTTTGTAAGCGTTCAGCTATCAGCCATCAGCTGAAAAATATCAATCCCTATCATCTACTGTGAGTAAGATTAAAGGAATGCTGAATGCTGAATGCTGACTGCTAAACGCTGAATGCTGACTGCTAAACGCTGATAGCAATTTTCATTTGCATAGATTACAAACTCAAAGAAAAATACTCCCCACCTCACTAAACCGAGATTTTGATACATCCAATTGAAAACTGCTATGAACGCTGACTGCTGAATGCTGACTGCTAACTAATTTAAGTTTTTCTATACTGGTGCAAGATATTAGTCTGCCCCGAAATCTGAGAAGAAACTGAAAATTAACTTAAATTATGAAAAGAAAAATGCCAAGTTTTCTGAAAAAAATCTAATGAGCTAATCACTTGAGTTTAAGTTTAAGAAGCGAAAGTATATACAGTTGAACATTTGAAGAGTTTTGAGAGAACTACTCATGAATTATCCTATTTTTACTTTCATAGAACAGATGAATAAGCCTTCCGAGTCTCCTTGTATTGAAAAAAATACGGATGGCTCTGCAGCTAAATACAAAAAGGAAAAATTCACGCAAGGTCAGTAAACGAATGACAATATTTTTAACACTCGCTATTGTTGTTCTTGCACTTTTTCTCTTCATTGTTGAATGGTTTCCCTCCGATATTGTTGCTATCATTGTCGCCTTACTCCTAACAGTTTTCGGTTTAGTAACACCAGAAGAAAGTATCTCAGGGTTTAGTAACTCTGCTACCATGACTGTCATGGCAATGTTTATTCTTAGTGCTGCGATCGCTCGTACAGGAGCTATTCAAATTGTTAGTGATCTTGTCTTACAGTGGGGTGGAAAACGTCCTTCTCAACAAATATTAACCCTCGGCATAATTGTTGGTCCTATCACTGCTTTCATTAATAATACTGCTGTTGTTGCTGTCTTTTTACCCATCATTGAACAATGGTGTAGCCAACAAAAAGTATCGGTTTCCAAATTATTAATACCTCTATCTTATGCAGCTATTTTAGGCGGGATGATTACGGTTATTGGAACATCAACCAATGTATTAGCCAGTGGTTTATCGGAACAACTCGGATACGGAACCTTTAGCTTGTTCCAATTTACTCAAATCGGATTAATTACTTTTACTATTGGTCTAATTTATCTCGCTTTTTTAGCTCCGCCCCTGTTACCGAGTCGAAAAAAAACCACTGATAATCTTCTCAATCAAAACTACGGTTTGAAAGATTATATGAGTGAGATTTTGATTCCACATGGATCTAATTTAGTAGGGAAAACCCTCGATTCGAGTAAGCTAAACCATAAATTCGATCTGGATGTCTTGGAAATTATTGCTAACAATACCCGTTTTCATCAACCTTTATGGGATAAAAAATTACAACCTTGTTCCGTCCTTCTCGTTAAGACCAATCAAGAGGATTTATTGAAAATTAAGGAGGAAGAAGACCTTGAACTCTTACCAGAGTTTATCCGTAAGAAAAAGTCTTTAGAAGCACAACTTAGCTTAGAAAACGAAAGCGTTGCCGAAGTTCTCATTCCTTCTAATTCCAATCTCATTGGTTCAACGGTTAAAGAAATACGTTTTCGCCAACGTTATAACGTAACAGTGTTAGCAGTCCATCGCGGACAAGCCATTACCCAAAAACGCCTGAATGACATCCGCTTAAAATTTGGTGATGTTCTCTTGGTGAGTGGTCCGAAGGAAAGCTTATTAGGTTTACAAATCAATCGTAACCTACTATTGCTAACACAACGAGATGTAGAAGCATTCCGAAGAGATAAAGCTGCGATCGCTATTGGTATCTGTTTAGGAGTTGTGGTTAGTGCAGCCTTTAACTGGTTACCCATTCTCATCAGTTCTTTAATCGGTGTTGTCTTAATGGTGTTAACCGGCTGTTTAAAACCGAGAGAAATCTATGATGCGGTACGTTGGGACATTATACCAAATCCGCTCTTTTTAACCCCCTTATAAAACCCTTTACTAATAGA
>NZ_JARVCN010000366.1:0-3028 GCF_038442745.1 Crocosphaera sp. Alani8 | reverse complement strand
TTGTATAACACTGTCCGCTAACTAATACCCCACCTGCAAAAGTGACACGCTCCCATAGAAGAGTCTTTAAGGACTATTTTTTCCAAAGTTACACCAGTAGGCAACAACGGAACATTCTCTATGCTTATGCCAGATAGATTCGATTTTTCTTCAGCCATTAAACATGGACAAAAAAAAAGTGGTAAAACTAATAACAAGCTATATAAATAAACACACCTTTTTTTTAGCACTATTTTACTCATATTGATTGCAAGTTAACTGATTAAATTTGATTTTTTATAGTTTTATTGTCTCAACGAGACGAAGCTCTAAGTCCTAAAGCCTATGAATTGAAAAGTTTTGAAACACCGCTTTATTTCTGCCCCCACCTTCTAAGCAAAAATAGGACATACTTACTATCTTAGCCCTTAAAACAGTCTTATATCAGAAAGTTTTTTCTGAGAATTCAAATTTGATGGACTTATTTTGGAAAAGCATTTTGCCAAGCTACAGTCCCTTGGCATCATAGATCATTTTACTTCATAAAGCAAAAAATCTTTAAAGTCAATTCCTAACACAGAATTTAATACTATCATCTAAGAGTATCTATGATAGTAGTCGCAAATGAAAAGGATCAAGATTTTATACGTTGACACCAATCCCGAAAACGCAATACAGGTTTTGAAGTATTTTAACCCTCCTCAGTATTTGCCACCAAATTTTCAGACTAGAACAAGTGATCCTTATGAATTCGTTTTTATACACTGTCCTTCTTATGAAATAGGTCTAAAAAATTTAGTAACGTATAATTTAGATCCCTTAGCTAAAGATAGGAATCTTATTCCTTTTGATACAATCTTTTTTGAAACTAAAAAGAGAGTTGCGCCTGATGTATATTCTTGGCAGAAATTTCTTGTAGATGTATCACGATTAGGAATTTTGCCCGATAGACTACATTTACCTTACGGACTTATTGCTTTTGGCCATCAAGGTGGTGAACCCATTAAAGATTACTTAATGAATCATGGAGTTCGGAAATTAATTAAGAAACCCTTTGATCTAGAAGAATTAAAGCAAACTCTTACTGAGTATTTTAATACTGTTTTTGGCTCTCCTAGATGCAATTACGAGAACAGAAAACCAGATGAGCTTGGAGTAATTCGGCGGTATATTCGATACGAAAATACGGAAGGCTCTTTTGTGGGGATTCCCTTGCCATTCTTACAGAAAGAGGTTTCAGGTTCTAAAACGACATTATGGCTGAAACATGATCCAGAGATTGTCCAACCTGAAGTATCTTCGAGGGAAATGGTAGGATTCCTGGATCAACCAGATGAGTCCGTTCCTGTAAGTAATCCTTCTTCTGAAGCGGATTGATTGGCTTTATCTTGGCTACAGCAGAAAAATTCAGATTTTCTGCCATAACTAGCTTTTTCTTTATGCTTCGGATTAATATTTCCGTAAAAATACCATTTTTCCAGTTTGCACACTTTATAAAATAAAGCTATATTCTTATGTGAAGTGCTTTACAGAAAAATCTATTTTAGATTTTCAGCCTTCTGAATACTGAGGAAATTTTGTTTTTGTACTCCCCATGCTTATTCTATACCCAAAAAAATCTTGGAGTAGATTGTCTTCTGGCAAGTCTTTAGCTACAATTCATTTATACCCCCCATATAGGGGGGCCCAGCCTTTTGATGAACGTACATCAAAAGCCACTTGCCCGATTACTGTCACAATACAGCAAAGGAGCCTTACGGATGCTACAATTCAATTTCTTTTTTCAAAGATTTTTTCCCACTGTTTTGTCGTGGGAAAAATTATTTTGTCGATTTTTTTAAGATTTTTCAGCGCACCAGTTCCTACTTAGAAAAAGCTAAATAGACACAATATCTAGCTCTTTTTTATAGCAACCAATATCGTCGCCCGACCTACGGGGGATATATGTTTTTCGATGGTTGCGATAGGTATTTGCATTACTTTTTTTTCAAGATTTAGAGGAAATTTATGCTGCTCAAACTCAGTCTCGACCACGGCCTCGATAAAGCAAGAGCTTTCCAACAAGAATTATCTCTACTCACAGACGAAGAGAAAATTGCCTTTTTCAAGAACTGTGGTGGAGAAAAGATCATTCAGCCGTATACTAGTCTCCTTGAATGGTGGGAAAGTTTAACCGACGATTGGCAGAAAAAACTTCTCAATGCTCCTTTTCAGTTTGTCAAGGAAAATTTTTGGTTTGAGTTGTCGAATTTAAGTTTTCAAGAACTGAGACAATGGTATGAGGGGATCATTGAACGTTCCGAGAAAAGCTCCAAAAATAATGGGAAAAAAACACTTTCTCCCAACATTTGGAAGAAAGTTGCCTCCGAGATCCGTCCCCAGAAACAGGTCAAGCGATCGCTCAAACTGGAGCAAACAGTAAAAGAGCAAGATTTCAATGTGCTTCTGAATCATGGTTTCACTCCCGAATCATTGCAACAGTTAAAACTTGAGGTTTTTGCCGGCGTTAATGGTCAAATTGTAACTAGAAGTCTGTTCCCGTATCTGAAAGCGAGAAATTTCAACCCTCTGTTAATTCTTTCCCCAGGCGATCGCATTCGCTTCGAGTATGATCAGAAACTTGAAGAAAAGGACAAGGAAGGCGATCGCATTCGCTTCGAGTATGATCAGAAGCTTGAAGAAAAGGACAAGGAAATCGAGGAATTGCGATCGCAGTTCAGTGAGCTTAATGAAAAACTCCAACAAAAGGATGAGCAACTGGAAAAACAACAAAAGGAAATTGATCAACTTAAGCAAGAATCTAAAGAATTTAAAGAATTTATGAAGGCATCAAAAGCTGCTGTTGCTGCTGTTGCTTAAAATCTTTCTTTCTGTTCCATTTATCTTTGGTTAAATAGCCTCTAACTTACACGGCACTCCTCTACCATTAAGGTTGCCAGCAAAGTTCGCTTTTCCTAATAGCACCTATGGGTTTTGTTCCTTAGTTGCTATACATAATTTAAAATGTTAAGACTTAAAATAAAATCATGCTTGATAATTCTAGTAAATT
>NZ_JARVCN010000365.1:0-3031 GCF_038442745.1 Crocosphaera sp. Alani8 | reverse complement strand
TTTATGAACATAGTTTGGAACTTTGTCTCGTCAGGTGCAAGATCTGAGTTTAATGCAGGAGATTTTTTTTGAACTCAATCATCAGATTAGTTTAGAGAAACAGTTAGGCAAGATTCTTTCTCAGACTGACTCTGAGAATACTAAGAATTCAAAGGTAAGTCAAAATAAAGAAACATCTTCACCATTACTGATATATCGGTTTATTTATAATCCGTGGAAGAAAATTAAGGGTTGGGCAATTCAGGCGGCTAAATTGATTAATAATTATGTAATTCGTCCTGTTATTTATTTCTCACTACAATGTATAAGATGGGTTGACCTAATTATTGTTTCAACATTATGGCATCTTGCTTTTTTTATTGTTTTTGTTGTTACTTATATCTTCCTATTTCTAGTATATTTTGGGTGTCAAGGTATTGATAAAATTACATCAGATAGGTTTGATTTAGAGAATCTTTTTCAAAATCCAATCTCCTTTTTAGATTTCTGGGGTGAAGAAATAAGAAACTATTATTTTTTCATAGAGACATCATCTCAGTTTAATGCCATAGAAACCATTATAGAGAATGTTTTATTTTTCCTTTTTGCTGGATTTCCCAAACGGTTACAATTTCGTAATCGACGTTGGAAAGGATGGCTAAAAAGATGGAGTAATGAGCAAAAAATAAACCCACAAAATTCTAATACTCCACCCTCATCAAATACTCAGTCTGATGAGTATGGAGAAGCATTAAGAGACGGTGGGAAAATCTGGAAATGTCTTTATATGATGAATGAAGAGGAAAGAAATGCTTTATTACGTCAAGAACTGAATAAAAAAACATTTGAAAAGTTCCAAAAATTAACCACTGATCAACAAGTATCTAACTATTTATGGCAAACTTTAGATGAAGTTAGAACAACAGAAACTAAACAACTACAACAAGCAGAACAAAAACTAAAGGATAAAGAAAAAGAGTTACAACGTTCTTTAACTAATGCTGAAGTTGAGGTAAATAATAAAATTTCTCGTAAAGCTAACGCTGCTTACTGGAAACCCTTAGTTAATATTATTTTACGTTTAAAGTTCAACAAAAAAGAAATAGAGAAAATTTCAGCATCTGGGAAAACATTAAAGAATGTACCAATAGCTATAACCAGTTGGTCGGGGTTGATTGCTCTTTTTCTGGTTTGTTTTCTCTTAGTTTTATCCACTCAAACTGAGATTTTAAATGCTTTAATAGCTCAAATAAAAAAAATCATAGAAAATTATGAACAGCTAAACACTTTAGTAACAGAAATTACAGAGTTTATAAAAAACAATAAATTATTGAGTAGTTTTATTGCCTTAATTCCTGCCATTAAACCTTATTTAGATGCAGTGATACAAGAGAGGAAAAAAGTTAAAAGTGAACGAGAAAGTGAACTAAAAGAAGAACGTAAAAAAAGTGATAATCTTGTCAAAGAAGTTGCCCAACTTAAACAGCAAGTAGCCCAAAAGCGTCAAAACATAGGTATTACAGCTAACTATTCTTCCTTAATGGAATTTGTGACAGGAAGGCTAGAAAATCAGTCTTATGGACAACATTTAGGACTGATGAGACAAGTACAAAAAGACCTTGAGGATCTGTCTAGACATTTAACCGTTAATGACTATAACCGTGAGACATTAAAACAACTTTTTCCCAGAGGTCCAGCCCGAGTTATTATTTATATTGATGACCTCGATCGCTGTCCTCCTGATCGTGTAGTAGAAGTCTTAGAAACAGTCCAGTTATTATTAAAAACAGAATTATTTATTGTCGTTTTAGCCATAGACGATCGCTATATTTCCCGTGCCTTAGAACAAGTTTATACAGGAGTTCTTAAAAGAAAAGGGAAACCATCTGGACTAGATTACTTAGAAAAAATCATCCAAATTCCCTATAGAATGCGTCCCATTTCTCCTGAAAATGTGGAAAACTATTTATCCTCTCAAGTTGCTGTTAATAAAGATAAGAATACACAACAAAATCAAATTTCTGAGCAAAGTGTTAAAGAAAAAGACACTGAAAGAGATAATGATAAACTAGAAATATCCGAGCCTTTATCAGACAAATTAGATACTACAGATGAATCAAAGTCTGTTCCTGTAAATAATACTAATGATCAAGAAAATGATAATTCAGTAGAAGAGAAAGACAACGATGCTAATAAAAATAATTCTAAAAATGAACAAGATAATAATAAACAAGTTGACCTAAAAACTCAACCTAAAAAATCTTCAGAAAATGAAAATTTTAAATATATACAGACATCAACAGAAACTACAGACTTTGATCCAACTTTATTAGATATTTTAATAAAATGTTGTAAACCAGTTGATATAACCCCCAGAACTGCAAAAAGATTAATCAATATTACCAAAATTCTGCAAATTATTTGGTCTAAACCTAAACAGGATACAACCATTGAAGAAAAACGAATTGTTATCGCTTTTCTTGCTCTATCAGGACGTTATCCCAACTTTATGCGTTACCTGTTTGATGAAATCGATGTTTTACTAGAAGAAAGAACATTTTATAATAATGGTCAAGGGGAAAAATTAATAGAGAATGCTCAACTAAAAGATATTAATTTTGAAACAGAAATCCTTGATAAAATAAAACCCCAAACCGCAAAAAATGACTATTATTTTCAACGGGAATGGCGACGCTTTACCAACGATCTAAAACGGACTTTAGGTGAGCATTTTAAACAATTTTCCATTAGTCGTCGTGCCTTTAGTTTGATTATATCATTTTCTTTTGTTAGTGATCTTGGCTATGATCCCGATGATTATTCCAGCGAAAACCCATTAGATGAAACAGAAAAAATAGAGACATGGAAAAACTTATCAGTGGGACAATAACAATGGAAAAAGAAAAGGTTAAATTCTTGCTTTTTCCATAATCATTAAATTAAAATTTCCTTAAACTCATTCTAAACAATAACAATCAATTAGAATAAGAGAGTCTGATTTAGGTATCTTCTCAAAAAGCCAGGGGTCACTCGCTGCGAAAACTTAGGCCAA
>NZ_JARVCN010000364.1:0-3032 GCF_038442745.1 Crocosphaera sp. Alani8 | reverse complement strand
CATTTGCTCGTGATCGCATCCAAAATCCCTCACCCACAAAATCCGTTAGAACGAGATCTTCTACTGCTCCCCCTCCCCTAGCTAGGATAATTAACTCGGCTCGTCCATCATTGTTTACTCTTTCGATAGCCTTAACGATAGACAATGGAGCTTCTTTTCCTTGAACTGTTGCCGGAGAAAACAACACCTTGACCCCTGGATTTCTTCGGCTTAATGTTTTTTGGATATCCCCCCAGGCGGCTGCCGTTGCTGCGGTCACAACTGCGATTATTTTAGGGAACGAGGGGAGCGATCGCTTAATACTTTTATCAAATAATCCTTCACTCGCTAATCTGTTTTTTAACTGTTGATAGCGAAGTGCCTGTAGTCCTTCACCAGTAGCTAAAACTTGGAAGACGGTTAGTTGGTATTCTCCTTTTTTCCCATAAAGGCGCACATTTCCCATTACCAAAATTTCTGACCCTGGTTTGGGTAATTCAAGTAATCGCTCTTTTTGGGCGTTCCAAACCACACATTTTATTGTTGCTTGACCTTGATTATCACTTAGGGTAAAAAAAATTCCCACTCGGTGAACATGGAGACTCGATACTTCCCCTGTGACCCACACTTGAATTAATTGGGGATCTTCTTCTAGTAGTAACTTTATATATTCTGTTAATCCTCTTACTGATAAGGCTGTTTCTATCTTTTCAATCATTAGTTAACTATTGGCTCAAGACAATCAGGGTTATCATTTGTCGGACGATTAACTTTTTGACTAACTTGATAAGCCGACATTGCATCACTCCCGTAAGAAGTCAGAAAACTCTCAAGAATCTCCCTATCAAAAACATTGTGGTCTAGCCATTGAGAGTAAGCATCACCAGAAAGTATCACCGGCATTCTGTGATGAAGTGGTTTCATTAACTCATTAGCTTCGGTGGTAATAATACAACAAGACAAAACCTCTTCTGTTTGTCCTGAATTGGATACTTCCCAAAGTCCCGCCAACGCAAACGGATGTCTATTTTTGAGGTGTATGTAGTAGGGTTGCTTACTATTTCTAGTATTTTGCCACTCATAAAAGCCATCTGCCATGATTAAACATCGACGGTGTTTGAAAGCATTACGAAAAGAAGGTTTTTCGGCTACGGTTTCCCCTCTAGCATTGATTAGCTTGCTAGCAATTTTGCCATCCTTTGACCAACTTGGGATTAAGCCCCACTTCATCCCTTTTAACTGTCTTTGCCCAAGTAATGTCTGTACAATGGTTACTATCTCTTGTGATGGGGCTATATTATAACGAGGCTTCCAATCTTGAACCTGTGAGACTTGGAAGTATTTTGATATCTCATCCCCTGAGATCGTTAAACTAAATCTACCACACATTAGAAAGATTTTCTTTTTTGCTAAATACAAGTATCTTAACTTAACACAAATGAACTTTTAAAAGGGATAATCTTCTCGTTTTTGTTGATTATTTTTTTGTTTAACTTCAGCAGAGGGAAATAGCTCTAGCTGTTGCTCTTTTTTCGAGGGGATGGTTTCTTTTCTCCGTTGAGATGTCCGTTCTTCACTGGTATCTTCTGCCACTATTTCATAAAGGGTTGCTAACTTATTTAGTTCTGTTCCTTTACGGAGTATGCGACCTAATCTTTGCACATATTCTCTTGCTGAACTTGTGCCTGAAAGGATGATTGCTACTTTCACATCCGGCACATCAACCCCTTCATTTAACACATGGGAAGTCACTAAACTTTTATAAATCCCTTCCCGGAAACGAGTCAAAATATCATGGCGTTCTTTAACCGGAGTTTGATGAGTGATGGCCGGAATTAAGAACTCTTCTGAAATCCGATAAACTGTTGCATTATCATTGGTAAAAATTAATATTGAATCTTGATGGTGTTCACAAATTAATTCAGTTAAAACTCGTAGTTTGCCATCTGTGCCAGCAGCTATTTCTTTGGCTTCTCTATGGGCTAACATTGCCCTTCTTCCTGCTGGACTCCTAGCACTTGCTTTGACAAAAATTTGCCACCCGTTTAAACTCCCCAACGAAATATTCGACTCCCTTAAAAACTTATTACGAATTTCCATAGCTTTATCATAACGTTGCCGTTCCGTTGGTGATAATTTTACCTTGATCTCTACTACCTTATGTTCTGCTAACGTCCCACCGGCAAGGTCTTTTACTCCTTTTCGATAAACCACCTCCCCTATTAAAGTATCTAAATCACGATGATTCCCATCAGACCTTTCTGGGGTCGCCGTCAATCCTAACCTATAGGGAGCAATGGAATATTCGGCAATCACCCTAAAGAAATCCGTCGGTAGATGATGGCATTCATCGAAAATCTGCAAAGCATAACGATTCCCTAACGCTTCTGCATGAATGGCTGCACTGTTATAAGTGGCAATTAAAATTGGACTGCGATCTCGTGAACCTCCTCCCAATAACCCCACCTCGATATCAGGAAAGGCCGCTAATATCTGGGCATACCATTGGTGCATTAAATCCAAGGTTGGTACCACAATTAGAGTTGTTCGAGGGGTGGCTACCATCGCTAATTGAGCTAGATAGGTTTTTCCTGCTGCTGTGGGTAGCACTACCACTCCTTGTCGTTGAGCTTGTTTCCACGCTTCCAACGATTCTTTTTGATGGGGATAGGGTTCTCGCTCAAAACTCGGGGTTAAATCTAACGGGAAAAATCCTTTGGCTTCATCGACAAAACTAACTTCATTCACCTCAAAGGTTTCAATCACACGACGATAATATATCGCCGGCACACGAAACTTCTCTATGCGATCATCCCAAGTTGCCAACTCTATCCAACTTTTTCCTCTTGGGGGTGGATGAAGTATTAATGTTCCGCGATCATACGTTAATTTTGAGGGTCGTGCCATTCACTAACACTATCCTATTCATCCAACCTCTAGCAAATTTCAAGCACATATTTTTTCCAGGATGTTAAGCATTTCCTCTTCATTGATACTCAGATTAAGGGGATCAATTCTCTTCATTCTCTTCAGGGATTGTTGTAATCGCTCCA
>NZ_JARVCN010000363.1:0-3033 GCF_038442745.1 Crocosphaera sp. Alani8 | reverse complement strand
AGTGTGGGGACTATTTTTCTTTGAGTTTGTAATCTATGCATAAGAAAATTGCTATGATTGCTGATTGCTGACAGCTAACTCCTGCCTCACAAGTACGGAAACTGCTATCTTAATTATTAACTGTTAATGTATTAGCTTCAGAAAGAAAATCATTTTTTTTCAAAATTTCTAGCAAATTAATATCATTTTCTAATAGACAAGCATGACCACTTTCTGGTAAAATATTCAAGAAACCATTAGGAAAATAATTAACTAATTCTCTTCCCTCATCTACAGAAGGTAACAAATTATCTTCCTGACTAACTAATAATAATGTCGGTTTATCAAACGTTCTCAAATGTTTGGTATCAACTTGAAAATCCCGTAACAAAGAAAGTCGCCAACTAACTACCTCTTGAGGCATGGATTGTACCGCATTCAATAAAGCTTGACTATCCCCGTATTCCATGCGATTTGATGACCCCAAAAACGATAAAAGAATTACCGCAACCCCTTTATAAACGAAGTTAGGAACCCATTGATTTAACTCAATTCCCAATTTCAAAAATGACCTTTTATTAAAAGAAGATGCAGGGTTAACTAAAACAATTCTTTCCATCAATTCAGGGGCAGCCAAAGCGACTTTAATGGCTAAACATCCCCCAAAAGATTCCCCACATATATAAACAGAAGAATGGGGATGATACTCTAATTCTTTTTCAATCAAACTAATAGTTTTATTGACCAAAGTAGACCAATCGCTTTGATCGTTCGGTGGAATAGCTAAACATCGAATAGAAAAAAAATCTTTCAGTTTTTCTCCTTGACGATAGAATAATTCTCCAGTGCCATCCATACCAGGAAAATAGATCAATAAAGGACCACCAGATCGAGAAGAAAAAGGAGACAGTAACCTCATAATAATTAACGAATGGAAGAAAGCAATGGTTGTTTATAAAGACTATCCTCGGTGGCGATCGCCCCTCGATGATTTACCCAAACCGAGGAAATTTGGGTTACAGTGTCATTTTCCAGGGAAACTAAGGAAAAATTCCGCAACTTTTCGCCGTTCTCTTCAATAACACGGGGAACACAAGCTGCGTTTAAATAAATCGTTCCTTGTTCGTTGCTGACTACCTTTGTTCGCAGTCGGGAACGGGTATGACGCAGACGGTGGTGCATATGACCAAAAGTTACTAGGGGAATCTTTTTGCCTAAATCATAACTTTGTGCGATCGCTTGGGCAAAGTCCGGATCACCGTGATCTCCCCCAATAGGTTGCCAGTCTTTACCGCAAATATCTTCTGGTTTCTTTCCCAAACCAGCAGGACCATTATGACCCAAAAAAATGATATTTTTTTCATTAGTTTCTTGAACCACAGACATTATTTTTTCTGTGGAGTCTTGAAACCCAGACACTTGATAGCGATCGACCAAAAACTGCTTATTTTTCCATTCTGGACCCCCCCAACTGTAGGGACGACTCCCCACAACAGAGAGATTAAACTGAGGAAAATCTAACTTACTGTAACCCACATGGAGATCCCCTAAAATATCCAGTTGATCCCGTAACCAATCTTCCGAGGGACGACGATAAGGGCATTTTTTCCGTCCCCAAGCAGAAGCAGTGTACCAAGCGTCATGATTTCCCATAATCACTGCTTTGGGTAGAGATAATTGGCTAATTGTGCGAACTATGGGAACAGACTCGTTACCAAAGTCCCCCACAAACAATACCAAATCAACCTTTAAACTTTCTAAAGCATCATTATCAGCATCTTCCCATTGCTCGTGAACGTCTCCCACCACCGCAATAGTGATGGATTGTTTCTGATAAATAGTCATACTATATCTAGTAAATTATTATTGTCTTATTCTATCGAATTTTGATTAATTTAAAAGTTTTCTCCTTCCGAACGGGGATTAACGGAACCGGGGGGGTTCAAAAAGAGGTTTCCGGCTGCATCGTTGGGATAAACACATTCGATGGAGGGTTTACTGTCCAAAGATCCCACAAATCCAAAGGTATTCATCCTATTTCGACAATCTCTAGCTTGCTCTGCGGTAATCAGTCGTTTTTGCTCCAATAAATTCATATTAGAACGACGCAACACACAACCGGGTTGCATTTGGGGTTGAGTAACAAAGACACTAAAAGGGTTGAGAGTGATAAAAACTCGCATATCCGTGACAATAGAACTGGCCCCATACTGTACACAAAGTTCTGGGTTGGGTGCGCTTTTGTCGATGACTTCTCGGGAGGCCACATTTTGGGGGTCAAAACTTGCATTAGAAGTGACTCCTATTCCCACACCAATACCTAGGACGAAAATACCGCCAAACAGGGCGATAGTTCCATAATTGATGTTAGACTTTGGAGGGGGAGAAGCAGGACTCGGACGGCGATCGGAATAACGAGGGGGTGGTCTGCGGGCCATAAAGTTTTATCTAGTTCGTTACCCTTCTATTTTACTTTTTTTATTGACCAATTCGATAGAGACGCTGCGTGCAAACTGTGTTTTACCCAGAAAACAGATTTTTTTACAACTGAAACTCGCATCTTGCACCTTCGATAAAACCGGCTAGTTTGTAAGCGTTCAGCTATCAGCTATCAGCCATCAGTTGAAACATATCAATCTCTATCTTATGCTGTGAGTGAGATTAAACCAATGCTTAACGCTTTCAGCTAAGAGATGAAAGCCGAACGCTGTGCGATAGCGCGCCCTACGGAGTGAGGAACTGCTGATTGCTGACTAATTTAAGTTTTTATGTACTGATGCAAGATGTCAGTGAAACCTAATTGCTATATGGATGATTTCAGGGCAAATTTTCTTATTGGAAAAAAGTCAAGTATTTTGCTAAAAATTAACGTTTTGTGCAGTCATAACTATGTTTTCTAGCTAAAACGCACAACTAAAGATCATTCTCAGTTAAATCTGCATCTTTCATAATCTGTTTGAGTGTGCCAATAGGTAAGTCTCGATTACCATGAACAGGTATTAGTGACGACTCCCGACACTGAACGGAGTACCGTTACAGTGCGGGCTTCTCCAA